>CBDUZN010000030.1:0-13846 GCA_965371715.1 uncultured bacterium
TTTTGAATAAGTTTGGAATCCTTTTCTTTATATTTATATGTTGTTTTTCTATTTAATTTTTCTCTCTTTTCTCTTCTTTACTAGCGTACTTCTCCATATTCTTTTCTTTTTCCCTCTTTTCTTTTCTTTACTAGCGTACTAATATATCCCAAGGCTCTCTTTGATCTTTCCGAGTTTTTCATTAGCTATGCGCTTGAAACATGAGAATTCCATTGTAAACACGCCTCTTCCCTGTGTCATTGTTCGGAGTTGATTTGAATATCCAAACATTTCAGAAAGTGGTACTTCGGCATGAATTACTTGTCTATCATCAAAATTGTCAAAACCATGAACACTTGCATACTTAATATTTAAATCATTTATTATTGCACCAACATAATCCTCAGGAATATTAACATTCAGTTTCATTATTGGTTCTAATAAAGCACTCTCCGCTTCCATTAAAGCATTTTTGAAATTCTGAGCAGCAGCAAATCCAAATGCATGAATATCAGAATTCTGAACATCATGTTTTGCATCAACAAGCGTTACCTTAATATTAATAACAGGAAATCCCGCAATAACACCATTATTTATAGATGATTTTATGGATTCCTCAATTGCATTCAAGAATTCCTTTGGAAGTTGATCTTTATTGACCATACTTTCATAGGTATAAATATCTTTGCAAGGTTCAATTTTTAGTTTAGTGTATGCATACATGTGCTTTTGTCCCAATACCCTGTTGAATTCATAATCAAGCGTAACTTCCTTATTTATTGTTTCTCTATATGTAACAATGGGTTTACCTATTCGCGGATGCAAATCAAATTCACTTTTCAATCTATCTACAATTATTTCAATATGTAATTCACCCATTCCTGAAATAAGCATTTGTCCTGTTTCTTCATTTTCAAAAACCTTAAAAGTAGGATCTGCTTCCTGCATTCTTTCCAATGTATTTAATAATTTTTCTTCCTCTTCTTTATTTTTTGGTTCAATAGAGACCGAAACAACCGGTTCAGGGAAAATGGGTTTTTCAAGAATTATCTGATGTTTTGGATGACAAATTGTACTTCCCGTTAATGATTTCCTGAATCCTGCAACTGCACATATCTCACCTGCAGAGATTGAATTAACCTCCATCCTTCTATTTGAGTGAAGTATGAATAGCTTATTAATTCTTGATTTATCATTATATGTTGCATCTAAAAGCATTTCCTTCACACTTGCAGTTCCGGAATACACACGCATATATACAAGTTTTCCTAAATGCTTATCAATATCAATTTTAAATACCAAACCACAAAAAGGTGCTTTAGGGTCAGGATTTCTATGAATAGTATCCTTTGAATTAGGATGTATTCCTTCAACAGGAGGTCTATCCAAAGGAGATGGCAGGTAATTTACTACTGCATCCAATAATAATTGAATAACTATATTCTTCTTTGATGAACCGGTAATTACAGGTATAATTTTATAGTCAGTAGTTAATCTTCTTAATGCTTCGTAAATATCATGCTCACTTATTTCTTCCTCAGCTAACACTTTTTCAAGCATCTTATCATCATAATTTGCTAATTCCTCTACCATTAAATTATGATAATCTTTTGCCTTTTTTATATATTCATTCGGAATATCTGTTTCATAAAATTTATGTTTATCATTTTCATCATCCCAGATATATGCTTTCATTTTCAGCAAATCAATAATACCATTAAAATCATTTTCCTTTCCAATTGGTAATTGGATTTCAATAATGGGGATCTTGAATTTATCTCTCATAGCATCAACTACTCTGTAAAAATCCGCTCCCAATCTATCCATTTTATTGATAAATGCAATTTTTGGTAAAGAATATTTATTTGATTGTTTCCATACTGTTTCTGATTGCGGTTCAACACCCTCTACGCCACTGAATATAACAACAGCACCATCCAGCACTCTTAATGCTCTTTCTACTTCTGCGGTAAAATCTATGTGTCCCGGGGTATCAATAATATTTATTTTGTTTTCTTTCCAGATCACTGAAGTAGTTGCCGAACCAATTGTTATTCCTCGTTCCTTTTCCTGCTGCATCCAATCCATTGTAGCAGCACCATCATCAACTTCCCCTATACGATGTACTTTTCCTGTATAAAAAAGGATTCGTTCGGTTGTAGTAGTTTTGCCTGCATCAATATGTGCAATGATTCCTATATTTCTAATATCTTTCATAATCACAAAAAAAAAGCCCATCAGAAGATGGGCTTCTAATTACCAACGGAAATTAGCATAAGCTTTGTTTGCTTCAGCCATCCTATGTGTATCTTCTCTTTTTTTAATTGCTGCGCTATTTTCCTTTTTATAAGCTGCAATCAGCTCATTTGCCAATTTGTCTGCCATTGAATTACCGCTTCTTGCTCTTGTAGCATTAAGAAGCCATCTTATTGCAAGGGCAAGTTTTCTGTCAGGACGAACTTCCATTGGAACCTGATATGTTGCTCCACCTATTCGTCTTGGTCTAACTTCAACAATTGGTTTAATATTGTTTATTGCTTTTTCAAAAGTTTTGAATCCATCTTCATTTATTTTTTTATTAATAATTTCAAGAGAATCATAAAATACTTTTAATGCAGTAGATTTTTTACCACTATGCATTAAACAATTAATGAATTTACCTGCCGTATCACTACCGTAAACAGGGTCTTGAAAAATTTGTTTTTTAAATACTCTTTTTCTTCTTGGCATAATAAATCCCCCTATGCTGTTGCCTTTTTAGGTTTCTTAGCTCCATAATGTGAACGACTTTTCTTTCTATTCTCTACTCCAGCAGAATCATATACACCTCTTACAATATGATATCTAACACCGGGTAAATCCTTAACTCTGCCGCCTCTTATAAGAACAACAGAATGTTCCTGCAAATTATGTCCTTCTCCGGGTATATAAGCAGTTACTTCATAACCATTTGACAATCTAACCCTTGCAACCTTTCTTAATGCTGAGTTTGGTTTTTTGGGTGTTGTTGTATAAACACGAGTGCATATTCCCCTCTTCTGAGGACAATTCTTCAATGCAGGTGATTTTGTCTTGTTTATTACTTTTTGTCTGCCTTTTCTTACCAGTTGATTAATTGTAGGCATGTATCTATTCTCCTTTTACTTTAATTGGCTCTTCAAGTTCATTATTATTTTCTTCAATAATCAATTCTTCATCAGAAATTTTTCTTAAATGCTTCATTCCTGTTCCGGCAGGTAAAATATTACCCATTGTAACATTTTCCTTTAATCCTTGTAAATAATCAACTTTACCTTCAATTGCTGCTTCTGTCAATACTCTTGTCGTTTCCTGGAATGATGCAGCTGATATAAATGATTTTGTATTAAGTGATGATTTAGCAATACCCATAAGCAATCTTGTATAATGTGCCGGTTTTTTCATATCCATTCTTGCCTTATCATTTACTTTGTCAATATCATCCTTTTCAATAATCTCTCCTTCAATAAATTCAGTTTCTCCGGAATCAGTAATCTTTACATATTTTATCATTTGTCTAATAATCAATGCAATATGTTTATCATTAATACCAACACCCTGTGCTCTATACACTTCCTGGATCTGATTTAGAAGGAAAGATGCTACTTCACCTACTGTTTTGATCTTCATGAGATTATGCGGATCAGTTGAACCATCACACAATTTATTGCCAGGTTCAACAACCTCTCCATTATACACTAACAGATGCTTACCATAAGGAATTCCATATTCAAATCTTTGATTTGCAGGTGTAGTAATAAATATCATCCTCTCACCTCTTTTAACAGGTCCGACCTCTACAGTACCGCCAACTTCCGTAATTACTGCTTTATCCTTTGGCTCTCTTGCTTCAAACAGTTCAACAACTCTTGGTAATCCGCCTGTAATATCACCACCCCTCATTTGAGTATTGGGTTTTTTTGCAATGACAGTTCCTGCGGCAACCTTCTGTCTGTTCTTCACAAGAATATATGAACCAATGGAAATTGGCTGCGAATTCAGTTCCTTCCCATCTTTATCAATTATTGAAATAACAGGATGAAGTGTTTTATCTTTATTTTGAATTATTAGAGATAATACCTCTTCACCTGAATATTCATGTTTTACTGTTTGTCCATCAATAATGTTTGAAAATCTAATATAGCCTTCTTTCTTTGCATGAATTGGTTGATAATAATGATCCCACTTAAATAATGGCTGCTCAATCTTCACTTCTGCCTTATTCTCTACAAGCATTATTGCTCCAACAGGTACATTAAGCTTCTGATCAAGATTTTTCTTAGATTTCCTTTTTGCGTCATCTTTTACTTTAATAATAAGATGCGCATTATTGCTAATATTCACATTTTCATTCTTCTCATTTCTTACAATTTCAATTTTATCAAATTTTATAGTACCTTCGACTTTTGATTCCATCTTGTTTTCTTTTCCTACACCTGCTGCTGTACCTCCCGAATGGAATGTTTTTAGTGTAAGCTGAGTTCCTGGTTCTCCGATTGATTGAGCTGCCATTACTCCTACTGCTTCACCTTCTTCAACAATATTACCTGAAGCAAGATTTCGTCCATAACATTTTTTGCAAATCCCGTGTTCTGCTTCACATGTTAAGACCGAGCGTATCTTAATTGTATTGATGCCGCTTTCTTCAATTTCTTTTGCATCACTCTCATTTATTTCACAATTTTCTTTTACAATAACTTCACCTGTGATTGGATTGATAACCTCTTCAAGAGCAAATCTTCCCTCTATCCTTTCGGATAAAGGTTTAACAATTTCACCTTTTTCAATAATTGGTTTCATATCAACACCAAGAATTGTACCGCAATCATCCTCTGTAATAATAATATCCTGAGCAACATCAACAAGTCGTCTTGTGAGATAACCTGCTTCTGCTGTTTTTAATGCAGTATCAGTTAAACCCTTTCTTGCACCATGTGTGGAAATGAAGTATTCAAGAACACTAAGTCCTTCCTTAAAATTGGATTTAATAGGTGATTCAATAATTTCTTCTCCAATTATCTTTTTCTGTGGTCTTTGCATTAATCCTCTAAGTCCGACAAGCTGAATAATCTGATCCCAGTTGCCTCTTGCGCCTGAACCAGCCATCATAAATATCGGATTAAATCCGCCTTTATCTGCGGATAATTGTTTTGTCATTTCAATCTGGATCTCTCTTCTTGCATCAAGCCATTTGTCAACAACTTTTCTGTATCTTTCCCTATCTGTTGTTGTTCCACCTTTTTCATGTTCTTTATTAATTCTGTCAACTTCCTTTTGTGCTTTTCTAAGCACTTCCCATTTGTTTTTAGGGATAAGCATATCATCAAGTCCAAATGTAAGTCCGCTTGATGTTGCAAATTCGAATCCAAGTTCCTTAAATTTATCAAGGAAAATTGCTGTTGCATGATTGCCTACTTCCTTATAAATTTTATATACTAATTCTGATAATTCTTTTTTTATCATTGTTTTATTAATAAATTTTATTTTTTCTGGTAAAATATCATTAAATATTATTCTACCAATTGTTGTATCAAAATATTTTTCATTATATTTAAATTTCACTTTTGCATGAAGTGAAGCAATATTCTGTTCATATAGATAGATTGCTTCATCAAAGCTGCTAATAATCATTCCTTCACCCTTGACTCCATTTTTTTCCTTTGTCATATAGTAAGCACCAATAACAAGATCCTGTGAAGGAGATGTAAGCGGTTTCCCATGTGCAGGAGATAATATATTATTTGAGGAAAGCATTAAAATTTGTGCTTCTATTCTTGCTTCATATGAAAGAGGTATATGTACAGCCATTTGATCACCATCAAAGTCAGCATTAAATGCATGACAAACAAGCGGATGTAATCTTATTGCCTTACCTTCCACCAAAACAGGTTGAAATGCCTGAATACCTAATCTATGAAGTGTTGGCGCTCTATTTAAAAGCACCGGATGATTACTGGTTATATCTTCAAGGATTTTCCAAACTTCATTGGATTCCTCATCAATAATCTTTTTGGCATTTCTTACACCTTCTGCAATATGTTTTTCTTCAAGTTTCTGAATAATAAATGGTTTGAAAAGTTCAAGTGCCATTTCTTTTGGAAGTCCACATTGATGTAATTTCAATTCGGGTCCTACAACAATAACACTTCTTCCGGAATAATCCACTCTCTTTCCTAAAAGATTCTGTCTAAATCTACCCTGTTTACCTTTTAAGGCATCAGTTAAACTTCTAAGTGCTCTATTCCCTCTTCCCTTAATAGGTCTTGCTCGCCTTGCATTATCAAGAAGAGCATCAACTGATTCCTGAAGCATTCTCTTTTCATTTCTCAAAATAATCTCAGGAGCACCTATTTGCATCAAATTCTTTAATCTATTATTCCTTGCAATAACTCTTCTGTAAAGATCATTAAGATCACTTGTTGCAAATCGTCCGCCATCTAATGCTACAAGAGGTCTTAGATCCGGTGGAATAACAGGTAATTTGTAAAGGATCATCCATTCCGGTCTATTATCGGATTTTCTAAATGATTCAACTAATCTTAATCTCTTAAGAAGTCGTTTTTTCCCTTCCTTACTTTTTTGTATAGCAAGCTGAGTTCTTAAATCCATTGATAATTCTTCAAGATCAATTCCTTTTAGTATTTCATGAATTGCTTCTGCTCCCATACTGCATTTAAATTCATCACCATACTGTTCATAATACTCTTCATACTCATCTTCAGTTAGAATTTCCTTTTTCTGCAAAGGGGTTTTTCCCGGTTCAACAACAACATGAGCATTGTAATATAACACCTTTTCCAAAATAGATGTTTTTATACTAAGTAATGTTCCTATCTTAGATGGGGTTGCTTTATAAAACCAGATATGAGCAACAGGAACAGATAAATCTATATGTCCCATTCTTTCTCTGCGAACTTTTGATAATGTTACTTCAACTCCACATCTTTCGCATATTATTCCTCTATATCTTGCATGCTTGTATTTTCCGCAATTGCATTCATAATCTTTAACGGGACCAAATATTTTTTCACAGAATAATCCATCTCTTTCAGGTTTTTGAGTTCTGTAATTAATTGTTTCAGCCTTTTTAACCTCACCCTTTGACCAGTCAAAAATTCGATCAGGTGAAGCAAGTCGTATTTTAAAATAATCAAAATCAACTGGCTTTGATATTCTCTTTTTCTTGCCTCTTAATATTGGCATTTACAGACCTCCTGTATTATAATGTGCCTTCTTCATCTTCAAGTGAACCAAGTTCAACATCAAGACATAAACCATTAAGTTCTTTAATAAGTACATTAAATGCTGCTGGTAGTCCCGGTTCAGGTGGATTCTTTCCTTTAATGATTGCTTCATATAAATCGCTTCTACCCTTAACATCATCTGATTTCACAGTTAGCATTTCCTGAAGTAAATATGTTGCTCCATATGCTTCAAGAGCCCAAACCTCCATTTCTCCGAATCTCTGTCCTCCAAACTGTGCTTTACCACCTAATGGCTGCTGAGATATCAGTGAATATGGACCTGTTGCCCTTGCATGAATCTTATCTTCTACCATATGGGCTAATTTCATTATATACATGTATCCTACAGTTACATCTTCATCAAATTTTCTGCCTGTCATACCATCATAAAGCACGGTTTTGCTATTACTTGGTATCCCGGCTTTATCCATGTAATGTTTGATTTCTTCAATTGTCATTCCATCAAATACCGGAGTTGCGAACTTCAAACCAAGTTTTCTGCCAGCTAAACCAAGAAGGGCTTCAAGAACCTGTCCCACATTCATTCGTGATGGAACACCCAAAGGATTGAGAATAATATCAACCTGTGTTCCATCATCCATATAAGGCATATCTTCTACAGGAACAACCTTTGAAATAACACCTTTATTTCCATGTCGTCCGGATACTTTATCTCCTACCTGAATATTTCTCTTTTGGGCTATAAATACTTTTACAACCTTCAATACTCCATTTGGCAATTCATCACCATGTAATTGACTTAATGATGAATCTCCTATTCGTCCTCTTATTTTAGAAACTGCATGATTTGCATCTTTAATGATTTTTCTGACTTTATCATATTTTTTTACAAATACTGCTTTTTCAACTAATACAGTATTATAGTCAATCTTTTTTAGAATACTTTCCGTTATACAGGAGTTTTTCCTTATAACAACTCTTCCATAAATGTCCGTTACTGATTCGCTTACCTTGAATCCATCAAGTAATTCATTAAGCATCGCTAAGCGCTTTTTCTCAATCTTTTTTATCTTTTCATCAACCTGCTTAACAATTTCTTTTTCAATATATTCTTTTCTTTTTGATTCTCTTGATAATATCCTGACATCAATAATGACACCTCTGATTCCTGGAGGAACCCTAAGTGATGTATCTCTGACATCAGATGCTTTTTCTCCAAATATTGCCTTTAAAAGTTTTTCTTCCGGTGTAAGTTCAACCTCACCCTTTGGTGTAACTTTGCCAACTAAAACATCACCCGGCTTAATCTTTGCTCCAATTCTTATAATTCCGTAATTATCCAAATCAGAAATAGATTCTTCAGCAACATTAGGTAATTCTCTTGTAAATTCTTCTGGTCCCAGTTCAGTTTCCCTTAGTGAAATATTCAATTCCTTTATATGTATTGAAGTAAGCTTATCTTCCTGCAATACTTTTTCACTAATAATAATTGCATCCTCAAAATTGTACCCTTTCCATGGAATAAGAGCTACAAGAAGATTCTGACCCAATGCAAGTTCACCATCCTGACATGAATGTCCATCAGCAATAATATCACCTTTTTTCACTTTATCACCAATTCTAACAAGTGGTTTCTGAATAATACATGTATCCTGATTTGTTCTTTGATACACATTAAGGTAATAAATATCAAATCCGGCATCCTCGTCAAATATATTATTTCCTGATTTATCTGGTATTTTAACTCTTATATAATCTCCTGTAACCTCTTCAACTGTTCCACTATTAAGTAACTCAACAACTGTACCTGCATCCTTTGCAATCCTTGCCTCCATTCCTGTTCCCACAATCGGTGATTCAGGATTTAAAAGAGGGACCGCTTGTCTTTGCATATTTGATCCCATTAAAGCTCTGTTTGCATCATCATGCTCTAAAAATGGAATTAATGTAGCTGCAGGAGACACAAGCTGACTGGGAGATACATCCATATAATCTACTTTTTCCCTTGGAACCATTGGATATTCACCCTTTATTCTGCACAAAACATTTTCATTTTCAAATCTACCCTTTTTATCAAGTTTTGCATTTGCCTGTGCAATTCTAAATTTATCTTCTACATCAGCAGTTAGATATTCAACTTTATCTGTAACTTTACCTTTTGAAACTTTAATATATGGTGTTTCAATAAAACCAAGTTTATTTATTCTTGCATAACTGGCCAATGAAGTAATAAGACCAATATTCGGTCCTTCAGGTGTTTCAACAGGACATACTCGTCCATAATGAGAATGATGAACATCCCTTACTTCAAAACCGGCTGTTTCTCGTGTTAAACCACCAGGACCAAGTGCCGACATACGCCTTTTATGAGTCATCTCTGCAAGTGGATTTATCTGTTCCATAAATTGGGATAATTGACTTGTGGAAAAGAAGCTAAGCACCATTGATGATATTAGTCTTGCATTTATCAAGTCCTTGGGTGTTAATGAAGAAATATCCTTTAACATCATTCTTTCTTTAATTGATTTCGTCATTTTTGAAAGAGCAACATAGAATGTGTTTGTAAGGAGTTCTCCAACCCTTCTTAATCTTCTGTTTCCAAGATGGTCAATATCATCAAAGTCAATGTGGCTATCAGCTTCCGATACTTTCATTAGCATTTTAATTGTTTCAAGAAGGTCTTCCTTTAATAACCCTTCTTCAGAATCGCTGATTTTATGATTAAGTTTCTGATTGATTTTGAATCTGCCTACTTTTCCGATTTCATATCTCTTTGGATTGAAATATGCATTTTCAAAGAAATTTTCTGCAATCTCAAGCGTAGCAGGGGTTGTTCCCCTTACAAGAGTATATATCTTTTCTATTGCCTCTTCATATGAATTTGTTGGATCTTTCTTTAATGTATTAAGAACAATGGTTTCTTCCAATTCACTGTTTGATTTAATAAGCACTAATTCAGTGATATTAAATGTCAGAAGGTTTGTCAGAACTGCATTGCTTATACGAGTACCTGCTTCATATAATATTTCACCGGTTTTTTTATCAATAATATCTGAATATAAAGTTCTTTCAATTAATGGTGTTTTTTCATTTGATGCATCTCTTTTAGTAAATTTAACTTTCTCTTTTTTAAAGAAAAGAGCAAAAATACTTTCATTACTATCATTTCCAAATGCCTTTAACAGAATTGTTACAGGAAAATTCCGCCTTCTGTCCAAATTGGCATACATAATATTATTTGTATCAATACTAAATTCAAGCCACGAACCCTTATTTGGTAAGATTTGAGCAATAAATAATTTTTTTCCTGTTGTGCTTGTGTTTTCAGTAAAGAAAACACCCGGTGAACGATGAATTTGATTAATTATTACCCTTTCAATACCATTTATCAGAAATGTTTTTCTTTCACCCATAAGGGGAATATTACATAAATATACATCCTGCTCAATTATATCTTTAATTGAATCCAATGGTTCTTCAGTCTCTTCATCAATATTTTTAAAAATCAATTTTAGGGTAACTCTTAAAGGAGATGCATAAGTAATACCCTTAAAACGAGATTCTTCAAATGAGTAAAGTGGATCATCAATATCATATTTAACAAAATCTAAAATAAATCGTTTATGGATATCTTCTATAGGAAATGTATCATTGAAAATTTTCTGTAGTCCAACATTCTCTCTATTCTTAAAAGAAACTTCGCTTTGCAAAAATTCTTCGTATGATTCCTGCTGAACAGAAAGAAGGTCTGGCATTTCAATTACGGGTTTTACTTTTCCGAAATTTATTCTTTTCATTAAAACTTACCCCTCTTTTTAATAAAGAAAAATAAAGGGGCAATAAACCCCTTTATAGTATTATAAATTACTTAAAAGATCCAATTGCGCCGGCAGCATCAAGCTGTTCTTTGATCTTATCTGCTTCTTCTGCAGGAATATCTTTCTTTAATTCTTTTGGTGCTGAGTCAACAATACCTTTTGCAGTTTTCAAATCAACACCCATAATAGCTTTAATTGCTTTTATAACCTGTAATTTTTTATCACCAGCTGAATCCAAAATCAATGTTACTGTTGTTTTTTCCTCTTCTTCTGCACCACCTGCTGCAGGTGCTGCTACTGCCACTGCTGCTGTAGGAACAACATCAAATTTTTCTTTTAATTCTTCAACAAGTTCTGCAAGTTCGAGAACTGTCATTTTTTCAATCAAATCGATGATTTTTTCTTTTGTATTTTTGGTAGTCATTTATGCCCCCAGTTTATTTTTCGGTTTTTTGTTTAATTGCATCAATGGTATTCACAAAATTGCCTATTATACCACTAAGTGTGAATACAAGTCCGGAAATTGGTGCCTGAATACCAGCCACCATCTGAGAAAGTAGTACATCCTTTGATGGAAGGTTGGCAATTGCCTTTACACCCACTGCATCAAAGAATTTACCTTCTATCACTGCTGCCTTTACAAATGGCAATTTATACTTTTTATAAAAATCTTTCATAATTCTTGCCGGTGATATTGGATCAGTATAGGTGATTGCCAAAGAAGTATTTCCTACAAGACATTTATTAATTTCATCATGATTTGAATCTTCTTTCAAAGCCAATGAAATATAATTATTCTTAAAAATCTTATATTCTACTTCTTCTTTATCAAATTCTCGTCTCATTTCATTCACCTGCTTAACATTCATACCCTTAAAATCGGTGAAATAAACGCCTGACGCTTTCTCAAATTTCCGAGCAATCTCATCAATAACCCGCTTTTTTCCCTCAACAATTTTCGGATTGCTCATGCAAACTCCTTATTTGATTTTTGCGATTTCATTTAAGTCAATGGGAATTCCTGGTCCCATTGTACTTGAAATTGCGACATTTTTAATATAAATGCCTTTTGCTGCTTGTGGTTTTGCTCTTTTTATTTCTTTTACAAAAAATTCAATATTTTCTACAAGTTTGTTAGGATCAAATGATAGTTTTCCCATTAATGAATGAATATTTCCTGATTTATCCAAACGATAATTAACCTTTCCCTTTTTTGCATCAGAAACTGCCTTTCCTACTTCTTTAGTAACAGTCCCTGTTTTTGGATTAGGCATAAAACCTCTTGGACCAAGAATCTTAGCAATTTTTCCAATACTTTTCATCATATCCGGTGTTGCTATTACAACCTGAAAATCCAAAAATCCACCTTTTATTTTTTCTATCATTTCATCATCACCAATATAATCGGCTCCTGCTTCTAATGCCTCTTTTGCTTTGTCTCCTGCAGCAAAAACAAGCACTTTAACATTTTTTCCTGTTCCATTCGGTAATAATGCTGCGCCCCTGATTGTTTGATCACTTCTTTTGGGATCAACTCCCATTCTCATTCCAATTTCAACTGATTCATCAAATTTAATCTTAGATGTCTTTTTAAGTATTTCTATACCCTCAAGAATTGAATATCTTTTTGTTTTATCAATTTCCTTTCTGATTTCTTCACATCTCTTGCTTCTCTTCATATTATTCCTCCACCAGAATGCCCATACTTCTTGCAGTGCCGGCTATCATTTTCATAGCACCCTCTAAGTTCTTCGCATTCAGATCTTCCATTTTAAATTCTGCAATTTTCTTTACATCAGCTTTTGAGATTGTCCCCACTTTATTTTTATTGGGCACTCCGGAGCCCTTTTCTAATCCGACTGCTTTTTTTATAAGAATTGAAGCAGGCGGGGTCTTAGTGATAAATGTGAATGACTTGTCTTTATAGACACTAATCACAACCGGTGTTAACAGCCCTTTATCCTTCTCAGTTTTGGTATTAAAATTCTTGCAAAATTGCATGATATTTATACCATGTTGAGAAAGAATTGGTCCTACCGGAGGTGCTGGTGTTGCCATTCCTGCGGGAATGTGCAATTTAATTTCTGATACTACTTTTTTAGCCATTTATCTCCCCCTTGGGTTTATTTACCTATTAATTCTGCCTGTGTGAATGATATTTCAACAGGCGTTGCTCTTCCGAATATTGTTACTGTTATTTTCATTTTTTCTCTTTCAGGATAAAGTTCTTCTACAACACCATTGAAATCCCTGAAAGGTCCATTCATAATTTTAATATTATCGCCTTCTCTGAACGGAATTTCCATTACTTCACGAAGATTGTCCTTGTTTGCAAGAAGTTCCTCTACCATTTCATATTCTTTCTTTTTTAATTTTACTGGTTTTCTTCTTCCGGAAATAAAAGTACTTGCAGCAGAAACAGAAGCAATGAACTGAATCATTTCAGTTGTGTTTTCCATTTGAATAAATATGTAACCTGGGTACATTCCTTTTTCAATAACAACTTTTCTTCCTTTTCTAATCCTGCCAACATATTCTGATGGTATGAAAACTTCGCCCATTTTACTCTCATAATTGTTGATCTTTGCTTCAATTTCCAGTAAGCGCTTAGCTTTTTTTTCGTATCCGGTATAAACCTGTAATAAGAACCATTCCATTGATTACCTCGTAATTAACATTATTCCTCTAGAAATGAGGAGGTCAAAAATACCTATTATCACACTTAAAATTATTGATACAAGGATAACAACAAATGTAGACCCCCATAAACTCTTCTTAGAAGGAATTACAAGTTTTTTAATCTCGAATCTTACATCAACGAGATAG
>CBDUZN010000031.1:0-13717 GCA_965371715.1 uncultured bacterium
TGAGAGTTTAATAAGATACTTATTCTTGAAAAAACTCAATTCCTTTAAAAACAACTGTTTCATTTGATCATCATCAAAAATGTATTCTCCCTTGTCTCCTCTATTCATTACATGGTAGAAATGGTTTATTAATTTGATTCTTGGTTTACCCAAAACACCTCCTTGTTTTGTATATAGTATACAAAACAATTGTCAAAATGTCAAGGCCCGACCTTGTGTTTCTTAACTTTTTGTTTTTTCCTATTACACTTGACAAATTATGATTATCTGTTAAAATATCAATCTTGAAAAAAGGATATAATAATATATATAGGAGGTCCTAAATGAAAGGCAAAATAATTTTGCTCACTATTATAGCGATATTAATCATTGCTGGCTGCAGCAGTCAATTCATGTCTTCAGGTATTATCTATATGCAACAGAATAATATGGAAAAAGCAATTGAACAATTTACATTAGAAATCAAAAGTAATCCAAATAATGCTGAAGCATATATATGGCTTGGAAGAGCATATGTTGAAATTAATGAATATGATAAGGCAGCTGATTATATGTGTAAAGCAATTGAAGTGGATACCACAGATGCAACTCTAAACAAAATGAGAAGTGAACCAGGATTATACTGGGCAACATTTTATAGAGCAGGGAATGAATTTTTATCAGAATTAAATTGGGCAATATATTGGGAATCATTTAATGGAGAATACGACAGATTTCTATTAGATAAAAAAGCAAAAGAAATATATGGTGATTATGAAAAATGGTTGAAACATACTATTTTAATTAAAGATACTGTAATAAATTATAAATCATTGATTCTTTTTTATGCATCTACAAAAAATGAAAAAGCTCTATTAGAAATTTACGAAACATCAAAGACTAAATTTCCCGATGATATTTCAATAATCTTTAATGTTGCCAAGTACTATATAGATGAGAAAGATTATGATAAAGCATATAAGCATCTTGAAGATGCTGATAAAATTAATCCAAATAACCCACAAGTAAAGTTTTATCTTGGTGATATAAATTACTCTAAGGGAAATTATAAAAAAGCACTTGAAGATTTCAAGGCATTTGAAAAACATTATGAAAAGCTTAATGATGAACAGAAGGAAAAGGAAAAAGATATTTTTCAGAATATAGTGTATTCGATGGGTGATTGTTATACTAATAATAAGGACTATAAAAATGCTATAATATATTTTGATAAAGCATTTTCAATGAATAATGATGACTATCAAGCATTATATCAACTTGCATTATCATATTATAATGCTAAAAACTACACAAAAACAATTGAAACTATTGATACATTTATTGAATTATTCGGTGAAAGCAGTGCTGCATATTTAATTAAAGCACAGGCATATACCAAATTGGGTAAAGATATAAAGGCAATTGAAATGTTTGATAAATACAAAGAACTTGAAAAGCAGGGGAAATAAAGGAGTTTAAATGAAAACGACCAGGGTGAGAAACGAAGATGTTCAACATGAATGGTATATTATTGATGCATCAGATAAATCATTAGGAAGAGTTGCAACAGTAGTTGCAAGATATCTTATGGGAAAAAACAAAGTAGCATATTCTCGTGATGTTGATAATGGTTGTGGAGTCATTGTAACAAATATTTTACAAGTACGATTTACAGGTAATAAAGTAGATGCTAAACGCTATTATTCTCATTCCCGTTATATTGGGAATCTTAAAGAAACAACTCTTGGTGAGATGATGGAAAAGAGACCAGAAAAAGTTCTTTTTCATGCAGTTAAAGGAATGCTTCCAAAGAATTCTTTAGGAAGAAACATGATTAAGAGATTAAGAGTATATACAGATAGTAAACATAATCAGCAGGCACAATGTCCGCAACATATTAGTTTTTAAGGAGGTTTGATTGAATCAAAACAAGGTTTATACAGGAAGAAGAAAAGAATCTGTTGCCAGAGTCAGATTAAAAGAAGGTACTGGCCATATTATGATAAATGGCAAGCGTATAGAAGTTTTCATAAATAGACCAGATCAAAGAAAGGCAATAACCCAGGTATTAGTTGATACACAGCTTGAGGGAAAGGTAAATATAATTGCGAAAGTAACAGGAGGCGGAATTACCGGACAAAAGGATGCAATTAAAATGGGACTTGCTAGAGCAATTTGTGATATATATCCTGATATGAAACAGTTAATCAAGGAAAAGGGCTATCTGACAAGAGATTCAAGAGAGAAAGAAAGAAGAAAATATGGACTGGCAAAAGCAAGAAAGAGTTACCAGTTCTCTAAGAGATAATTTTAAATCAATCACACTATTTGTTTACAGGAAAGAGTGGTGCATTTATATGTTCTCTTTTCTTTGGAATAGTGGTCGTCTAACCAAGGAGGATAAATGAAGGTTACTATTCAGGATCTTCTAAAAGCCGGAGTTCACTTCGGACACAAAAGTGCGCGTTGGAATCCAAAAATGAAACCATACATATTTGCTGAGAGAAATGGCATTTATATTATTGATCTTATTAAAACCTTGAAGCAGCTTAAAATTGCTTATGAACTTGTATCAAAAACTGTTTCTGAAGGTAAGACGGTTATGTTTGTTGGGGCAAAAAAGCAAGCAAAAGATATTATTAAAACAGAAGCAGAGAGTTGTGGTGCCTATTATATTCATGAAAGATGGCTTGGTGGTCTTTTAACAAATTTCAAAACAGTTAGAAAAACACTATATAGAATGAAAGCATATGAAAAGAATATGAAATCAGGAGAGTTTGCAAATTTAACAAAAAAGGAAATGCTTACAAAACAGAGAGCATATAATAAATTAAAAAAAGTATTAGGTGGAATAGCAACTATGGAGCGTTTACCAGGTTTAATGTTTGTAGTTGATACAAAAAAGCATGCAATTGCAATACATGAAGCAAATTTGAAAGATATTCCTGTTATTGCAATTACTGATACAAATTCAGATCCTGAGAATATTGATATACCAATTCCCGGAAATGATGATGCTATTAAGTCAGTTGATTTAATAACAAAAATTATTGCTGATGCTGTAAATACTGGAGAGATGATGAGAAAAGAAACTGACCATCGTGAAAAGGAAATGCAGCATAAAGAACCTGAATCAAAAAGATCTGAGTAAGAGGAGGCATTAGTGAAAATAAACATGGAGCTTATTAAAGAATTAAGAGAGAAAACAGGATTAGGTATAATGGCTTGCAAAAAGGCATTGGAGAAAGAAGATGGAAATGTTGAGAGTGCAATTGATCTTTTAAGAAAAGAAGGATTACTTAAGGCAGCAAAGAAGAGTGGAAGAAATGCAAAAGAAGGGATTGTCCATTCCTATATTCACTATAATAAAAAACTCGGAGTACTTGTAGAAGTGAATTGTGAAACAGATTTTGTAGCAAACAATGCGGAATTTGAAGAATTTGTGCATGGACTTGCAGTGCATATTGGTGCAGTTGAACCAGCTTATCTCAGTAAAGATGAAATTACCGAAGAAATTCTTGAAAGGGAAAAGGAAGTATATATTCAACAAATGAAGGAATCAGGAAAACCAGATAATATGATTGATAAGATTGTAGAAAACAAAATAAAAAAATTCTATGAAGAAAATTGTATGCTAAATCAAAAATATTTTGGCAGAGATAATGGAATTACTGTAGAGGATTACATTAAAGAAAATATAGCAAAATTTGGAGAAAACATCTTGCTTAGAAGATTTGTGCTTTACAAAATTGGAGCATAAAGTGAATCCGGAAAAACTGAAATATAAAAGAATTCTTCTTAAATTAAGTGGAGAAATACTCTCAGGTAAAGAAAAAAATATTTTCTCAGAAGAAGCGATTAAGCCTCTTGTAGAGGAAATAGCTGAAATTCATGAACTTGGTGTTGATATTGCCGTTGTTATAGGTGCAGGGAATATTATTCGAGGTCAGGAACTTGTGAGCATTCTTGGTATTGAAAGAGTTAAGGCAGATTATACAGGTATGTTGGCAACAGTAATAAATGGTATGATTCTTCAGGATATGCTGGAAACCAGAAATTGTGAAACAAGAATGATGACGGCAATAAACATGAGTGAAATCGCAGAACCATTTATAAGAAGAAAGGCACTTTCACATCTTGAAAAGCATAGGATAATTATTTTTACTGCTGGAACCGGGCATCCTTTCTTTACAACTGATACTGCATCTGTTTTAAGAGCAATAGAAATCAATGCTGATGTGGTTTTGAAAGGAACAAAAGTAGATGGAGTTTTTGATTCTGATCCAATGAAAATAAAGAATGCACAAATGTATTCAAAAATCAAATTTGCTAATGTATTAAGAGATAACCTTCGCATCATGGATATGACTGCTATTTCTTTAAGTAAAGAGAATGACTTACCCATTATTGTGTATAATAGTACAAAATACGGGAACCTAAAAAAGATTATTATGGGGGAAGAAATAGGAACCCTTGTTTCAAAATAAGGAGTAAAAATGAAAGAAAAAATTTACAGAGAAACAGAAGAAAAAATGAAAAAAACAGTTGAAAATTTCAAAAAAGAATTATCTAAAATTAGAACTGGAAAAGCAAATCCTGCATTATTAGAAGGTATTGCTGTTGAATATTATGGAGTAAGTACTCCATTAAATCAGCTTTCAAATATATCTACTCCTGATATGCGTTCTTTTGTAATTCAACCATGGGATAAAAGTGCGATATCGGCAATAGAAAAAGCAATACAGAAAGCAAATATTGGTTTGAATCCAAATAGTGATGGGAATATTATTCGCTTGCAAGTGCCTGCATTAACTGAAGAAACACGAAAAGACATTATTAAAAATATTAAAAGAATTACAGAAGATAATAGAGTTGCTGCACGCAATGTAAGAAGAGAATCAATGGAGATTCTCAAATCTGCAAAGACCAATGGTGAACTGCCGGAGGATGATGAAAAGCGTTTAGAAAAAGATATTCAGAAATTAACGGATGATTATATTGGTCAAATGGATGAACTGCTTGTAAAAAAAGAAAAAGATATTCTGGACATATAGTGCATAAGCACAAAAAAATGCCTGTTCATGTTGCAATAATAATGGATGGTAATGGTAGATGGGCAAAAGAAAAAAAGAAGACCAGAACATTTGGGCATAAACATGGTGTTGATACTGTAAGATTAATTATAAAACATTCTTCAGAAATCGGGATTCAATATCTCACACTTTTTTCCTTTTCAACAGAAAATTGGTTAAGACCTAAAATTGAAGTTAATATTTTAATGAAAATGTTTTCTCATCTTTTAGATAATGAAATCAAAGAATTACACAAAAACAATGTAAAAGTATCATTTATTGGAAGACGCACAAGAATTTCTTCAATATTAAGAAAAAAAATGGAAAAATGGGAAGAAATCACAGAAAATAATACAGGGTTAAATTTAATACTTGCAATAGATTATGGAGGAAAGCAGGAAATCGCAGATGCATGTAAAGAAATCATAAATAATAATCTAAAACCAAATGAAATCACGATAGATTCCATAACAAAATATATGTATAATCCAAATTTGCCTGATGTAGATTTGCTTATTAGAACAGCAAATGAAAAGCGGATTTCAAACTTTCTTATATGGCAATCAGCCTATGCAGAAATATACATAAGTGAAGTATATTGGCCTGATTTTAATGAAGATGAATTTGATAGAGCATTAAAGGAGTATTCAAAAAGGAAACGGAAATTTGGAAAAGTTATTTAATACAGGTTTTGTTTTTAGAATGATAACTTCAATATTTTTTGTTCCATTTTTATTATTTCTATTTGATTATGGCGGAATTCCTTTATTAATATTTATTGCAGGTCTTATTGCTGTCCTTGCTTATGAGTTTTTTCAGATTCTTAATCAAAAGGGACTTGAACCGTATTTTAAACTTGGAATTATCGGAAGTATTATTACTGCATTTGTTATGTATTTTACAAGTCAGACAATATCATTTTTTGTTCTCACTCTACTAATTATAGTTCTATCAGTTGCTGAATTAGCAAGAAAAAATAATGATAGGATAATTTTACATATGTCTTCAACCATTTTCGGAGTTATGTACATAGGATGGTTGGGTGGACATTTTCTTTTACTAAGGCAAATGAGCAATTCATATTTCAATTCATCGGTTCTGTTTTTCTTTGCTCTATATATGGTATGGATGGCAGATACCGGTGCATTTTTTACGGGAACATTATTTGGAAAGCATAAAATAATTAAACGCATAAGCCCATCAAAAACATATGAGGGTCTTATTGGCGGTATGGTATTTACAATATTATCAGGACTATTATATAGGTTTTTATGGGCAAAATTTATTCCTGTTATTGATATTATTATTATAGCTATTATTGCTGCATTGGCTGGATTAGCGGGTGATTTGGTTGAATCTGCTATGAAAAGAGATGCTAATGTAAAGGATGCTTCTTCTATTCTTCCAGGACATGGAGGAGTTCTTGATAGATTTGATTCTGTTCTTTTTGCCTTACCACTTATATATTATTATATGTTATATGTGTTAATGCCGAGATTAATATGAAAAAAATTCTTATATTAGGTGCATCTGGTTCTATTGGTAAAAGTGCCTTAAAAGTTTTAAGAAAATACCCTAATAAATTCAAATTAGTAGGAATCACAGCATATTCAAAAACAACGAGTATTCTTAAAATTGCTAAAGAATTCAATGTTAAGAATTATGCGGTAAGCAGTACAAACTTAATGATTATTAATGGTAAAAAAGTTGAATCAATTTTATCAGATTGCAATTCATATATGGTAAATAACACGAATTTTGATATTTTGATAAATGCGCTTGTTGGTTCTGCTGGATTCAAGCCAACGGCTGATGCTATTAGAAAAGAGAAAATCATTGCATTAGCAAATAAGGAAACAATTGTTGCATATGGTGAAATTATTAATAAGTTGCTAAAACGCTATAAAGGGGCAGAAATTAGACCTGTTGATTCGGAACATAGTGCTTTATGGCAACTGTTATCAGGAGTAAACAGGAAGGATGTAAAGCGAATTATAATTACTGCATCAGGAGGAGTTCCTTTCCGCACAGGAAAGCAAGATTTGGAAATAAAAGATATTATGGCACATCCGATTTGGAATATGGGAAAAAAAGTCACTGTTGATAGTTCTACAATGATGAATAAAGGACTTGAAATTATTGAAGCATCTTTTCTTTTCAATATTGAACCTAAAAAAATATCTGTTCTTATTCATCCGCAATCAATTATACATGGAATGGTTGAAATGAAAGATGGAACAATGATTTCACATATGGCATATCCTGATATGGTTCTTCCTACCGAATATGCAATGTTTTATCCTGATAGACCGAAAGAAAGGATAATAAAACAAATAGATTTTAATACACATTCCTCTTTATCATTTTTTAAACCGGATTTCAAGAAACTCCCGGCTTTAAATCTTGCTTATAAATGTTTAATTAAGGGAAAAACATATACTGCAGTATTTAGTAAAGCAAATGAAATTGCAGTAGAACGATTTTTATGTGGGGATATAAAATTTAGGGATATTGTTTCTATAACTGATAAAGTATTAAAAATGCATAAACCAATTAACAGGTTGACAGAACAATCAATTATGAATGCTGAAAAATGGGCAAGCGAAAAAGCATTAAAGGTGAGAGTATAGTATGACATTTATATGGATGATAATTATTCTTGGAACAATGGTTTTGGTACATGAATTTGGACATTTTATTCCTGCAAAAATATTTAATATAGAAGTGCCAGTATTTTCTTTGGGTTTTGGTAAACGACTTTTTGGGAAAAAGTTTCGTGGAACTGATTACAGAATTTCTATGCTTCCATTTGGCGGTTATGTCAATTTGAAAGGTATGGATCCAGGTGAATACACAGGAAAGGACAATGAATTTCTAAGTAAATCACCATTAAAACGCATAATTGTAGTTTTTAGCGGGCCATTTTTTAATTTGATATTTGCATTTCTTATACTACAATTAACTATAAGTATCTATGGTGTACCGGTTATAGATAATATGCCTTTAAAAGAAGTTAGGGGATCTGCTTCACAGTATCTTATGGAAGGAGATTCAATTATTTCTATAAATGGAAATACCATTACATCATTTCTTGATACTTATGAAAGCATCACATTTGGTAAAAATAACACTTTTGTTTTTAAAAGAAATGAAAATATCATGGAACAAAGTTTTATTATAAATGATCCTGATTCATTTGTTTTAATACCATATATAAAACCAATAATAGGAAAAGTAGTGTCTGGTTCACCTGCTGATAAAGCAGGTATGATTATGGGAGATATTATAGTAAATATTGATAATAATGTGATAAATGATTGGGGAGATATTCCATCTATTATATCGGAAAAATATGATGAGGAAGTTACTCTATTGGTAATGCGTAATGAACAAGTATTAGATTTTACTTTGATACCAGAAAAATATGAATACATTGAAAATGACACAGTTAAAGTTGCTGGTAAAATAGGCATTGAATATGTAACAACTATTAAGAAATTATCATTAGGAGAATCACTTAAAACATCATTTAACCGACTAAAATATATTACTACAGCAATAATTAATTTTCTTGAAATGCTTGTAACAGGCAAGGTTTCTGCAAAGGCAGTAGGTGGACCTATTGCAATATACTCGCTAATTGGAGAAAACATGAAATGGGGTTTTGATGCACTATTATCCTTTGTAGCATTTTTCTCGCTTAATTTATGCATATTTAATTTGATACCATTTCCTCCTTTAGATGGTTCTTATATTCTAATATATGTTTTTGAAGGTATTTTTAAGAAGCGTGCAGGAGCGAAATTTATGAAAATTTATCAGCAAGTTGGATTTTATTTGCTGATGATTATGGTGGTTTTGGTAACAGTTAATGATATATTGAGATTGTTTAAATAGTATTAGGGACGACCGTCCCTTTTGTATTATAGCATTGACATTGAATTTTAGTATGTTATTATTTGAAATGTTTAAATAATAAAGGAGCGAAAAAATGTTCAGAGTTCTAGCAATGAATCCCGGTTCAACTTCCACAAAAATAGCAGTATATGAAGATGAAAAACTTGTACTTAATGAAACACTAAGGCATAGTGAAGAAGAACTTGCACCATTTAATAAGATCAATGATCAATATGATTTTAGAAGATCTGTGATTGAATCAGTACTTAATAAAAATAAATTTAATATTAATGATTTTGATGCATTTGTTGGACGGGGAGGACTTGTAAAGCCAATAGAGTCAGGCACTTATAGAGTCAATGAAAAAATGATAGAGGATTTGCAGCATTCTCCTATTGGTGAGCATGCATCAAATTTGGGTGGCTTAATGGCTCATGCTTTTGAAAATGAAACAGGTAAACCATCATATATTGTTGATCCTGTTGTTGTTGATGAAATGGATGATATTGCAAAGGTTACTGGTTTCCCTGAAATTAAGAGACATTCTATTTTCCATGCCTTAAATCATAAAGCAGTGGCAAGGCGAGCATCAAAGGAATTGAATAAAAACTATAATGATATTAATCTTATTGTTGTGCATCTTGGCGGCGGGATATCAGTTGGAGCACATAAAAAAGGTAAAATTATTGATGTAAATAATGCATTGAACGGAGATGGACCAATTGCTCCTGAAAGAGCTGGAAGTATTCCTACATGGGATCTTATTGAATTTGCGAAAAATACCAAGCTTGATGAAAAAGGATTAAGGAAACGCCTTGCAGGTAATGCCGGTATAGTTGCGCATCTGAAAACAAATGATATGAGGGAAGTAGAAGACAGAGTTCAAGGGGGAGATAAACATGCTACATTTATATATAAAGCAATGGCTTATAGTATTTCTAAATGGATAGGAGGAGCCGCAACTGTTTTAAAGGGAGATGTTGAAGCAATTGTGATTACAGGCGGCTTGGCTTATGATAAAAATTTTATTGAATGGATAAAAGAAATGGTATCATTTATTGCTGATATTATTATTTATCCCGGAGAAGACGAGATGAATGCTTTGGCTATGGGTGCAATTAGAGTATTAACAAAGGAAGAAGAAGCCAGAGAATATATTTAATTATTTTAAGGAGGTAAAATGCTTGAAATAAGAATTCACGGAAGAGGAGGGCAAGGTTCAGTTATTGCATCAAAGATACTTGCCTATGCATTTGCCAAAGAAGGTAAATATGTACAGGCATTCCCGGAATTCGGTGTTGAGCGTAGAGGAGCTCCTGTTGCTGCATTTCTAAGAGTAGCAGATAAACCAATTAACAGCAGATCAAAAATTTATAAACCGGGTCATCTTATTGTTTTAGAACCAACATTGATTGCAGCAGTTGATATTACACAAGGTTTACAACCAGGTGGATTTATTGTGATTAATTCTAAAAGGAACCCCGAGGAATTTAGAGAGAAGGCAAAGAATTCAACAATTGCAACAGTTGATGCAACAGAAATTGCCTTAAATAATAGACTTGGTTCAAAAGCAGCACCCATTGTTAATACAGCAATACTTGGTGCATTTGCAAAGCTTACAGGTATGGTGAAAATTGAATCCGTAATTGAAGCAATCAAAGAAGAAGTTCCCATTAAACCTGAAGAAAATGCTCAGGCTGCTCAGCAAGCCTTTGACAAAACAATTATTTAATAAGGAGCTGTTATGATGAAAAAGGATGGAGATAAAATAATATTTGAAAATGCAGCTGATTTGCCGGATATGGCAAAATCAATGGGTACTACAAGATTTAATAAAACAGGTACTTGGAGAAATGAAAAACCAATAGTAGATGCAGACAAATGTACCGGTTGTGGAATTTGCTGGAAATATTGTCCGGATATGTCAATAATAGAAGATGAAAATGGAAAAGCAGCAATTGATTATGAATTTTGTAAAGGATGTGCAATTTGTGTTGAAGTATGTCCTGTTAAGGCAATAATCATGGTAGAGGAGGAAAAATGAGTAAGCAAAAAGTAATGATGGGAAATCATGCTCTTTCTTATGGAGCAGTTGTATCAAAGGTTAATGTGATATCTGCATATCCTATCACTCCTCAAACACAAGTTGTTGAATTATTATCGGAACTTTGTTCTGATGGTACGCTTGATTCCGAATTTATAAAAGTAGAATCCGAACATTCTGCAATGGCTGCCTGTATTGGTGCATCTGCAGTAGGAGCAAGGACATTTACTGCTACATCTGCTCAGGGACTTGCCTTGATGCATGAAATGCTTCATTGGGCAGTAGGAGCCAGAACTCCTGTTGTTATGGGAAACATTAATAGATCAATGGGACCACCATGGACAATATGGACAGAGCAGACGGACTCGCTTTCTCAGAGAGATACAGGATGGCTGCAAATATATGCATCCTCTAATCAGGAAGTCTATGATTCTGTTCCTATAGCATTTAAAATAGGAGAACATAAGAAAGTTCAGCTTCCCGTAATGGTAATTCTTGATGCTTTCTTCCTATCTCATACTTCAGAAAATGTTATGATAATGGATTTGGATAAAGCAGAAGCATATTTACCGAAATATAAACCAGTACATAAACTTGATGTAAATGAACCTTATACTTTTGGTGCATTAACAACCCCTGAATGGTATTATGAATTAAGATATAAAATCCAGAAGGCACATGAAGATTCAATTGGAGTTATTGAGGAAGCACATGCAGAGTTTAAAGATATGTTTGGCAGGGAATACGGACTTGTTGAAGAATACAAAACAGCAGATGCAGATACAATCCTTGTAGCAGTTTCAACGGCAGCATCAACTGCAAAAGATACTATTGATGAATTAAGAGAAAAAGGTGTAAAGGCAGGACTTCTGAGACTAAGATTTGTCAGACCATTCCCATTCAAAAAGGTTCGTGAGGTTTTATCATCTGCCAAAAAAATATTGGTTCTTGATAGAAACTTATCTCCGGGAATTGGCGGAATAATATTTCAGGAAGTAAAATCTGCAATGTATAATGAATCAAATAAAGCACCTATATATGGTTTTATTGCAGGTCTTGGTGGTAGAGATATTACAACTGAAACAATTCATAATATATTTGAAGAAGCGGAAAAGCAAGATCCGAAAGATATTATTTGGATGGAGGTGAAAGCATGAAATATACAATACCAAAAGAAGAACTTGTACATCCCGGGCATCTTGCATGTCAGGGTTGCGGTGGAGCATTAGCAATGAGAATAATGCTTAAAACATTAGGCAAAAACACTATTCTCACTTTCCCAGCATGCTGCTGGTCAGTAATTGATGGTCCTTTCCCATATTCAGCAGTTAAAGTGCCTCTATTCCATACGGCATTTGAAACAGCTGCAGTTGTTGCATCCGGAATAAAAGCAGCTCTTAATAGAGTTGGTGACCCAAATACAAATGCAGTTGCATGGGCAGGTGATGGTGGAACATTTGATATAGGAATTCAGGCATTGTCCGGATCTGCAGAAAGAAATGATGATATGTTTTATTTTGTTTATGATAATGAAGCATATATGAATACAGGTATTCAAAGGTCTTCAGCAACACCCAAAGGTGCATGGACAACTACAACCCCTGTAAATCATCCAAAAGCTACTCCGAAAAAGGATATATTAACAATTATGGCTGCTCATAGGATTCCGTATATTGCAACAACATCAATAGCATATCCAGAGGATTTTACAAGAAAATTGGAAAAGGCAAAGAAAATTCGCGGATTTAAATTCTTCCATATCTTTGCACCATGTCCTCCGGGATGGAGAGCAAATCCAAAGGATACTATTACTTTAGCAAAATTGGCTGTTGAAACAAAATTATTCCCACTTCTTGAAATTGAAGATGGAGAAAAATATACAATAAATATGCCGAAAAAGGATAAAGGAAAATCAATTGAAGAGTATCTCAAACTACAGGGTAGGTTTAAGCATTTGAAAGAGAATGATATTAAAGAGATGCAGGCATTTATTGACAAGAGATATAATAGATTAAAAAAACTTGAAGAAATTTCACAGTAAAGAAAGAGCCGCAAAAAGCGGCTCTTTTTTATATCATGGAGAGTAAATGAAAATAGGAGTAATGGGACTATCAAGTTCAGGAAAAACAACGGTATTTAATGTTCTTACAGGACTTAATATTAATCCTACTGAACATATGAAAGAGAAATATTTTCTGGGTTCAGTATTTGTTAGTGATGAACGGATTGATTTTCTCAGTGAACATTATAATCCTAAGAAAACAACATATCCGGAAATACAATTTATTGATTATAATATAAGATCACAGGAAAGTAAGTGTTTGAATCCGGAATATGTTGCAAAACTAAGGGAATGCGATGCAATATTAAAAGTTGTACGAGCATTTGAAAACGATATTTATCCTCCTTCTACCGGAACTATATCACCGGACAAAGAACTTGATGAGATGGATGATGAAATTATTCTGAATGATATTCTGACAATAGAAAAAAGGTTGGAAAAATTAAATAAAGCAAAACATAAATTATCAAATGCAGAAAAAATTGAATATACAATACTTGAAAAATTTTCTGCAATACTTAATAATGGGGAGTTTTTATATAAGCATGAAATGACTCCTGCTATGATTATTATTGCCAAGAATTATGGATTATTAACATTTAAATATGAAATAATTATTATTAGTTCGGATAGTGTTGAGTATAAAATAAGTAATGAATTGAA
>CBDUZN010000032.1:0-13651 GCA_965371715.1 uncultured bacterium
GAAAGGAAATACTGGATACCGTATCCAGTACGGTATGACAGGAAAGAGCGGGATGTGTAATGTGCGAAGTAAGCAAAAATAATTTGATGTAATGAAAAAAAGAAGCCCCCTTTTACAGGGGGCTTTTATTTATCTGATTACTGATATTTTCCCATTATATATTGTGCCCTTATGTGAGATTGTGTAGAAATATATTCCATTGGGTACTTTGCCATTATTTATATCAGTAAAATTCCAAATAAAATTATTTGTTTTTGAAATAGTGTTAATAAATTTTCCGGCAATATTGTAAAGATTAATTGAAAGGTCATCTTTATTACCGGTTATATTAAATATAAGACTATTCCTACTTAGAACTAATGAGTTTACAGATAAAGAAAAATCTTTTGTTCTAAGTTCATTTACATTGCTTACTGCAGTTGTGAATGAAAAATCAGAACCGATTTCAATACTATTACCTGCATTATCATATGCATTTATAATATTAACATTATATTCAACATTATACATAAAATCATTATGTGATATTGTTAATATGTCATTTGTTCCATTCCATGATGGAGATAAATTGCCTGGGTTTGGGTCTACTGTATAATTAAAGGCAAAATTAGTATAATCAATGGGTTCACTGAATTCAACAATAATATCCATATCCATCTGATTAATATTTTCTGAATTTACTGGTGAGGATGATGCTATGAAAGGACTTGTAATATCACCGGTTAAGCCTTCAACTGTAAATGTATATTCAAATGGTGCGGGCATTAATGCTCCAGAGCCAGTTGTTCCGCCAAAAGTGTAGATACGGTTATTGATTAATGCAGCTGCACTTCCTTCCATTCCCGTATTCATTACATAGTCAGATTTTACCCATGTATCGGATGCTATATCATAGATTGCTAATGCGTCAGTGTATGGACCAACCCAACCACCGTTATAATCTCCTCCAAATAGATAAGCATAATTATTATCCCAAACCATTCGTGGATTTTTGCCACCAACATAGCCGGCTGTTATTAGATCAGGGAATGCAATGGTTTTCCATGGAGTGCCTGCAGCAGTATCTGCTGATGGATCATATATATAATATGCATATGTAGTACTGGAACCTTGATAATCACCACCCAATATTACATAATCATTATCAGGTGAACCGTAAAATCCAGTTCCTAATGCAAATCCATCTGCCCCACGAGGACAGTCAGTCATTTTTGTCCAAGGAGTCCCACCAATTGTATCTGCTTCTGGATTGTATTCATAGGTATAGGTTTCAGTAGAGAATGCAGCATTATTCAGACCACCTACAACATACATTTTTCCATCAACAACTCCACCGCCGCTACCCATTCTAGCATATGGACAGGGGGTTTTGAATTCCCAAACTCCTGTTCTCATATCATAAGCCATATTAGTTGAATCATATGTAAAGTCCGCATTATTGGAATTATCTGCATTAGTTATATATAGAACAGAATCAATTATTGCAGCAGCGCCTGCGCAAACAGGATAAGGCATTGTTGTAAAAATATCCCATGAATTATCAGAGGGATCATAGACCTGTATATGTTTTGTAGTTCCTGAGGAACTATCTATTCCGCCTATAACATAAAATTTACTGCCATCAGTACAGTATGAAGACCATTGAACAGAAAATCCAATATTAGAAATTTCAATCCAGCTTAGATAGGACTGAAATGTATCAATCAGCGTATCATTACTATGGTTAACATCATTTTCCATAATGGTGAATGATGTGAACTCATAATCACCGATTGTATCGGGTCCTGACCAGATAGGGAATGTATGATAGTATGAAGAATATGGTGCTATGGTGAGAGTATTTGATAATTCTGAATATTGAACTATACCATCTTTCTTGATAAATATTCCTACCTTAGCATCAACAGAATCGGAGAAATTATTTCCAATTTCTACTTGTGGAGCAATAGGATTATTAATAGGCATATCTGAAGTTGGATTTACATACGCATTCAAAGATATATCATAGGGTGCATCAAAGAATGTATCAATAGTCATAAGATCAACATGAATATCAGCACCTGTATCAGCAACTAAATGGAATCCAATAATTAAATCTGTTTTACCAATATAAGATGAAAGGTCAATTTGAGGATTATACCATGCCCAAGTGATATAGGGCCATGGAGCTCCGTGATCAACAACAGAAGCAGAATCATGATTATCATATAATGTGTTCCAGGTTAATCCATAATCATCACTTATTTTAACTTTTAATGAAAGATATCCATTGATAACTGCCCAGTGATAACTACCTGCCCACCAAAATGATAATACGGCAGTATCAATGGTAGCCGCTAAATCAAAGCGTGCGGTTTTAAGCCATGAATCAGCATTTGCTGCATGACCATACACTGCAGAATATGAACCATCATAAGAGTAAGAATCATACATATGCCAGGGAATACCAGTTGAGGTAAGTGCGACTGCTCCAGGCATATTAATCATTTCCCAACCAGCAGGTGGCACCGAAGTTTCAAAACTTTCGGAAAGCAAGATTCCCTTTGTTGGTATGATTGGTTTTTTAAGTGATTTTAGATGATCAAAAGGTGCGCTATAATTTGGTGCGTTTGCTGTTACTTCAGCAAAGATCATCAATGAAAACATTGATAACATAATTAAGATAAGAATTTTCTTCATCATTTAACCCCCTGTTTAATTAATATTAAATATAATCATAACTGTTGATTCTGTCAATAGATAAGAAAAAAGTAAATTTTAAAAGTATTATTATACAGAACTATTAACCTATGATAACATTAATAGCTTAGACTAACAATGATTAGAGAATATAGAAATAATGGAACTATTGGAAAATCAGTTATTAGCAATACAATTTCGGTATATTACCTTATTGCGTCCTCTACTTTTTGCAGTATAAAGGGCTTTATCCGCTGATTTGAGAATATCATCCAATGATTGATGCTTGCTCTTTCGCATTGAGATCCCTATTGAAATTGTCACTTTAACTTTCTTTTTATTGTAATATACAATACTTTTCATTATTTTAATTCTAATTTTTTCCATAATTGAGATTAATTCCTTTTTATTTTTTTTAGGAATAAACACAACAAATTCTTAACCCCCATAGCGACAAAGGATTCCTTGAGGAACCAATTCATTTGATAATAACTGTGCAATATGTATTAATACCTTATATCCGAACTGATGACCATATGTATCATTAACTTTTTTAAAGAAATCAATATCAATAATTATTATACCAAATGGTGGCGAGGTAGAAATATTAACTCTTTCAGATAGTATTTTGTCACAGTAACTTCTATTATATATTCTTAATAATGGATCGTAAAATGCCATATGGCCCATTCGTGCAATCCAATGCACAAGTATGCCCAATGAGAGAAAAAATGGAGTAATTGCAAAAACATAAGCATCATTTAAATTAGGATTATGACTAAATGGTCCCAAATACCATGAACCACCAAGTAGAAGAATTAAACCACCTATTGTTCCTCCAATATAGAATTGGTTTTTAGAGAATGCAATTGAAAGTAAAATTAGTACTATGAATACAATTCCGGGAATAATTTGAAATAAATGAAAACTTAATGTATTTCTTAGTAAACTTAATTGTGATAATGGTATATTGGTTAAACGAATAATAATAATTATAAGTATTTCAAGAAGAATAGCAGATATTGTAAACCATTTAACAATATTGAATTTACTTATAGATGGAAGAATAATTGAAAAAAACAACATTGTGAAAAGAAATAAATAGAGTAATGGAATAAATTCATTGGGTAGTATATTATGGAAAATACCTGATTTTGTAAATGTAAAAAATATAAGCACGGATAATCCAGTAAGATAGCCTGAAAGGAATATTTTCATATTATGTACTCTTGGATAGGATAGATGCGCAAGAAGTATTGCTAAAATACTGAATCCAATACCAAAATATATAAAGAATCTATTTACTAATAGGAGATCAAAATGAGTTTTAGAAAAAAGCGTAAACCAATATTCAATAATTAATAATATTACTGCAAAAATAAACATTAATAATCCCCATTTATTTCTTCCTGTCATAATGATATTATATGAGAAACTCATAATTGAGCAAGCATATTCCAAATAATCTGAGGAATATGTTTTGAAAATTTCAGAATATTACAATGTATAAATTAGCTATCATTACAATTGACATAATTCTCAAAGTATAATATCATATAAAAAATAGGAGAGCAAATGATAATATTATTTATTCCAGAAAATAAAATCTTAAAACAAGTTAGTGATGTTTTACGAAAATATATTTCATCAGGCAAATTCAAAATTGTTGATCATGAAAATGAAATAGAAAAAATTATAAACATAAAATTGATTATTACAACTAAAGAAAATTATTTGTTTAAAGCAAAAGATATAAATGCTCCAATTCTATATTTACTTAAAGGAATTAGAAAACCAAAAATAAGGGATTGTGATGATTATATTTTGATTGAAGAAGAAAATATGAATATTCTTCCAATAACAATGAGTAGAATCACAAATGTGAAAATAGATAAATACCCATCTGGACTTTTTACAAATCAATTAAGAAAATTAGCAAACTCTCTACCATTAGGAATATTTATTACCTCTCCAGGTGACAAAATTCTTTATATAAATAATGAGTTATCTGCATTGCTTGGCTATGAATCAACGGAGGAATTAATGCGAAGGGGATTGGGCAGCAATTTGTTTGAACCAAGCTATGAGAGAACATTATTTAAAAACATACTAAAAAAAGAAGGTAAGATTAAGGGTTTAGAAAGTGTATGGACACTACATAATGGTAAAAAATTGAATATCAGAGAAAATGTTGTTACAGTAAATGATAGCGATGGAAAACTACTTTACTATATTGGGTCAGTTGAAGATATAACTGTAACTTTACAAAGTAAAGAAATTCTGAAAATCACAGAAGAGCATATAAAAGCAATTGTTAATTCAACCGAAGATGAAGTGATCGTACTTAATAGAGATGGACTTATTCTTGATTTAAATAAATTCTTGGCAGATAAATTCAAAATGACAAAAATGGAGATGGTTGGGATGAACTTATGGAAATTACTCCCGGATGAATTAGTAGAAGAAAAAAAGAAATTACTTGAAAGTGTTTTCAATACAGGGAATCCAATAATGGTTGAAGACAATAAATCTATTCCCAAATCATATAAGCATAAAATATATCCAATATTTAATAAAGAAGATAAAATTGTATCAGTTATTCTATTTACTCATACAGTTATAAGTTAAAGAAAATGAATAAAAGCATCGAATCCTTAAACACTCTTCTCACTACAATGAGTAATATCGGCAAATTTGCTATACTAAGTAATAGTGATAAACAATTAGCAAAATCAGTATATAATGAATTAAATAATATTGTGAAATATAAAAATGTAAAAATAGTATTATTTGATGAAAACAATAGATTTAAATTTACTGAAACAAACAGACTTGCTGACAAAGAATTATCAAAAAAATTGATAAGAAAGAAAATGATTCCTGAATGTATCAAACATATTAAAAAGCATATAGGAGATACTATAATAAGTAATTATTCAGAAATTTGCGAAAATTGTCCTATGTTTTTATTTGATAAAAAAGATATAATAAAAATAATCCCAATAGTTTACAAGAAACTTATTTACGGATGTTTATCTATTAGTTTTAATAAGAAAGAATTGATTTCTAAAAGAGAGAATGATTTTTTACTGAATATAGCAAATCATATAGCATTAGCAATAAATAGTATTCACTTGAAAAATGAAAATATGAAATCAATGGCGAATTATAAAACAATTTTTGAAACAACAAGTGCCCCAACTATTTTAATTGAAGAAAATTCAATTATTTCACATGCAAATAATAAATTTGCTGAAATTACAGGATTTTCAGTTAAAGAGATTGAAGGAAAAATGAAATGGACGGAATTTGTTGTAAAGGAAGACCTTGAAAGAATGCTAAGCCATCATAAACAAAGAAGGAAACCAAAAAGTAATGAACCAACAACCTATGAATTTAGATTTAAAAAAAGAAATGGGGAAATCAGGAATATATTATTAAATATTGATATGATACCGGGAACAAAAAAGAGTATTGAATCATTAATGGATTTGACAGAGATTAAGAAAATGCAGCATGAATTATTTGAAAGGGAGAAACAGTATAGAACTATTGTAGAAGAAAGCAATGATACAATCATTATTTACAAAGGTAAAAGAATTCTTTTTGTTAATAATATGGGTATTAAATTATCAGGTTACAGTAGAAAAGAGCTTTATAAAATGAATCTACTGGAAATGTTTACGGCAGAATCTCAGGAAAAGATGAAATCAATTATTATAAGAAGAATGAAAGGGGAATTAATACCTCATCATTATGAAACAGAGATAACTACAAAAAGTGGGGAAGTGAGAATAGTATCAATATCCGGCAGATTAGTTAAATATATAAATGAAGATGCAGTTCTTATTGTAGCAAGTGATATAACTGATAAAAAGAAAATGGAAAAACAATTTATCGAAAATGATAAGATGGAATCCATTGCTGTTCTTGCAGGAGGGATTGCTCATGATTTCAATAATTTGCTAACAGGTATTATTGGCAATCTTTCATTAATGAATTTAGCTGATAATATTGATGAAATTCGTAAAATTATTGTTAAAACGGAAAAAGCTGCAGATAGAGCAATTAAATTAACAAATCAATTACTTACATTTTCAAGTGGCGGAGCACCTGTAAAACAAGAAATATCTGTATATAATGTTTTAAAGGAATCAATTGAATTTTCTTTGCATGGATCAAAAATTAAATGCGAATTTGATGAAAATATAGAAATAAATAATATAAATGCCGATGAAAATCAAATTGCACAGGTTATTAATAATATTGTTATAAATGCTATTCAATCAATGCCTAATGGCGGTATATTAAAAGTAAAGGCAGGGAATAAAACAATTAAAAAATCATCACATTTGATAATAGAGCCGGGCGAATATATTTATATATCCATTAAGGATACAGGTACAGGTATTCCCAAGAACATAATAAAAAAAATATTTGAACCATTTTTTACAACAAAACAAACAGGCAGTGGATTAGGTCTTGCAACTGCATACTCAATAATAAAAAATCATAATGGATATATTGATATTAAAAGTGAAATAGGAAAGGGAGCAGAATTCATTATATATCTTCCATCAATACCAGGTAAAAGTATATGTAGTCAGAACATAAAAACATATATAGAAAAAGGAACGGGAAGAGTACTTATATTGGATGATGAAAAAATGATAAGAGAGGTTGCTGGAGAAATGCTGGAAAAGATTGGATATGATGTAGAGGTTTCAGATAATTCTGCACAGGCAATAGAGTTGTACAGTCAATCAATGAAGGATAATAATAAATTTGATGTAGTAATACTTGATTTAACATTACCCGGAGATATCGGAGGAGAAGAGGTTATAAAAGAATTAATAAAAATAGACCCTGAAATCAAAGCAATTGTTTCAAGTGGATACTCTAATGACCCTGTTATGTCAAATTTCAAGGAATATGGATTTAAAGCAGTTGTTCCAAAACCATATAGAATAAACGACTTATCAGCGGCATTAAAACAACTTCTCAACAACTAAAACCAATACTTAATATCACTACATATAACAATTTTCATCATTAAACCATCCCCTCTTGACAACGCTCCCGAAACCATTTACAATAGAGTTAAAATATCACCGTAAAGGGGTCGGAGGTTGTAAATTTGTAATTTTAACTTTGGAGGTTAAAGTGAGACCGAAACGAATTGTTTATGAAGGATCAATGCATCATATTATGAATCATGGATTGGGCAGATTGAAACCATTTGATGATGGTAATATGATAAAATTCTTTTTAAGGTTAATTAAGGATAATCTAATAATTTATGATATTGATTTATATGCTATATGCATTATGCCAAATCATTTTCATATTGTATTGAAAAACAATACTAATAGATTACCTGAATTTATGAGAACAGTATGTAGTAATTTTGCTTTAGTTTTTAATAAACTAAAACATAGGAGAGGGGCAGTTTTTCAAGATAGGTATTTATCTACATTAATTCAGGATGAAAACTATATGATTATGGCAATAGTATATGCTTTGTTAAATCCTATAAGAGCAGGTATAGTGAAAAACCCATTTGATTATAAGTGGTCCTCAATTAATGAGTTATACAAGGATAAACAAAGAAGCGATTTGATTGATAGTTTATTTGTTGAAAATATTTTTAATGATTATGGTAATTTTGTAAGGCAACTTGCATATTGGTCAAACAAGAAACAATTACCAATAATACATCATAATAAAGTATATGTATTAGGGGAAATATCTTTTTTAAATGAAGTTAATAAGCATATTAATGAAAGGCAACAATACATTAAAGAAAACAACAAAAAAATGAGAAGATATGATTCAGATAAACAAACGCAAATTAGTTTGATAATACAAGAAATTATTAGTAAAACAAAATGCGACCCTCTCCAAATTAGTTACTCTTCTAATAAGAATAGAAGAATTCGCATGCAATTATTAATAATGTTACGCCAAAGATGTGGACTCAAGTATAATGAAATTATTTTGATGAAGCCTTTTAGGAATATGAAGTTTAACTCTTTAGGTTGTTTATACAACTATGCTGTAAGTTTACGAAATAAAGGGGAGTTATGAATAATTACAAATTTACAACCTCCGACCCCTTTATATTGATATTGATTTATTATTGTTTGTGTTATAGTATGATGAGTGTAATATTATAAGTGAATGATGGAGGTTTGATGAAGGTATTGTTACAGAATATAAAGACGGGAAAGAGAAGTATAGGAGAGGTTCCGTATCCACAGAATAAGAGTGGCAGACTTTTGGTGGAGAATCAGTTTTCTGCAATAAGTATTGGTACAGAGAAAATGATAACTGAACTTGCCTCAATGAATTATCTGCAAAAAGCTCGTTCAAGACCTGATGATGTAAAGAAGATTCTTAGAAAAATTCGTCAGGAAGGATTGTTTCCTACAGTTAAAACAGTTATGAATAAATTGGATGAACCATTTGTTTTGGGATATTCTGCAAGTGGAATAGTGGCAGGAGTTAGTCCAGAAATTGGTGAATTCACTATTGGTGACAGGGTTGCTGTATCAGGTGGTGGTTTTGTATATCATTCGGAGGCATGTTTAGTGCCGGTTAATCTTACAGTTAAAATTCCTGAGAATGTAGATATGCAGGATGCATCACTTGCAACCATTGCTGCAATCGGGATTCAGGGTATGAGAATTGCCGATGTTCAGCCAGGGGAATTTGTATGTGTTATTGGTCTTGGTCTTTTGGGACTACTAACCTCACAGATTCTTATTGCATCAGGATGCAGGGTTGTGGGGATTGAACCAAATGCATTAAGAAGGAAAATTGCAAATGAAATTGGTGTTGAAAAAACATTTGTTCCTGAAGATGACTCTGATAATATTTTCAATTATGCAAGAGGCAGAGGATTTGATAAAATAATTATTACTGCTTCAACAAAAAGTAATCAACCAGTAATAACCGCAGGTGAAATAGCTCGTGATAGAGCAATAATTTCATCAGTTGGACTTACAGGTACGGAAATTCCACGAAAATTATATTATATGAAAGAATTAGATTTCAGAATATCCCGTTCTTATGGAGCAGGAAGATATGATAAGGTATATGAGGAACAAGGGATTGATTATCCTATTGGTTATGTAAGATGGACAGAAAAGCGGAATATGGAATTCTATCTTGATTTATTAAATAGTAAAAGAATTAATGTAAAGCCCCTTATTAGTAAAATATATGCATTTGATAATGCTCTTCAGGCATATAATGATATATTATCTAAAAAGGGCAGTGAATTAATTGCAGTACTCTTTAAATACAATGAAAACATTAATAAGGAAAATAGAATTATTATTAATGAGAATTATCAGAAGAATAACAAAATATCAATTGGAATTATTGGAGCAGGTAATTTTGTAAAATCCGTTATAATTCCATTTATTAAGGAAACAAATAAATATAATTTTACCGGTATATGTGATAGAGTAGGCACAGCATCAGCATATATTGCAAAAAAATACAGATTTTCATATGCTACAACAGATTATAGGAAGATTATTAATGATGAATCAATAAACCTTGTTATTGTTGCTACAACACATTCATCTCATGCCGGATTAATACAGGAATCCATGAAGGCAGGCAAGGATGTATATTGCGAAAAACCACCAGCAGTAAATCAAAAAGAAATGGAACAGATAGTTCAAACAATTAATCAAACAGGAAGACGACTTTATATTGGTTATAATAGAAGGTTTTCTCCGCATATGACAAAGATTAAAGCATTTCTAAATAATGTTCAGAAACCATATCATATTGAATATAGAATGAATGCCGGTTTTATTCCCAAAGATCATTGGGCAAATAGTAAAAATGAGGGTGGACGCATTATTGGTGAGGGGTGTCATATATTTGATCTATTTATGTATTTAATTAATTCTCCTATTAAAGATGTAAAATGGAGTCAACTTACAGGAAATCGTGAAAACATTGCATTTGAAAATGAAGCAACAATAACTTTTATATATGAAGATGGGTCAGTAGCAACTCTAATTTATACAGCACTTGGAAGTACAAATTATCCAAAAGAAACTATGACTGTATTTGCCGGTGGAAATGTTATTGAAATGAATAATTACAGGAGAACAAAGTTTTATTTAAATAATAAAATTAAAGAATTTAATACAAATTCTGTTGAAAAGGGATTTAAAGAAGCATATAAGAAACTGGGTGAAGCAATTGTTGAAGGAACGGAATTTCCAATACCATTATGGCATATTGTTGAATTTAAGAAAATGATGAAATAGGTGAATTGAAGACATGAAGGCACATCACGATGTGCCCCTACGACTACTCATTATAATAACAGAAAACAATGTAACAATTAGAAAAAATATTCGTATTATAGATTACAAGATATTTTACTTTATATTGACTTAATTATAATTTATACTATAATATCATAAACTTAAAAGGAGGATTGATGAAAAAGAGTATTGTATTATTAATTGTCTTGGTATTTGCTTTGACATTTATTACAGGATGTGCGGATACAAAAACAAAGGATGATGTTGCAGAGATTAATGTAAAGATGGAAGAGATGCAGAAGGAAATGGATACTATGAAGATCCAGATTGACAGATTGAATAATGATGTATTCCCGAAAGTAGAAGAAAAGACAAAAGAAGTGAAGAAAGAGGTAAGCGGCGAAAAGACAAATGTTAAGAAAACCGCACCCCCAAAGAAATAACTAAGGAGGCATAAATGAAGAAACTTTTAATTCTTGTACCTATTATCCTGTTGATTTTTGCAGGATGCGATATTTTGGGTCTGGCTGTTAATGACCACAGTGATACTGTTGATCATTATACAAATGGTGAAATGTATGATTTTGATCAGACAGGCGGCAGTGGATGGGAATTTAGCGATAATGGCGGAGATAACATTTCAGTAACAGATAACGCTGAATTTATTGACTTTTTCTACAATGATAATAATTATGACTCACCATTTTTTGTAGCACCTGATGGAGACGAAGATGTATATGCATATCCTGCAGATAAGGTAGTAAAACAGACCAGATTTATTAAAATCAGTATTGCTGCTGATTATGATATTGATGATCTTATTACTGAAACTGCTCCAACAACAGGTTATTCAACTCCAGCTGCAGTAGAAGATGATGCATGGTATTGGGTAAAACTTGATAATGACGATATTGAGACAATTTATGTTCTTATGCATGTAACAAATCTTACAACTGACTTTGATGAAGTAGAATTTGAATATTGGTTGCAGACAGATGGAACTGAGTATTTCGGAGAAGAACAAGACTAAAATAGTATAGGGGGCTTTTTAAAGCCCCTTTTTTTATGAAAAATATTATACCAGTTTTTTTAATAATCATCATTCTAATTATCTTTATATCCTGCAATATATTAACAACTGAAGCTGATGTATTTAGGGCAGATTCAATTGTGATTTATAATTATGATTATGATAGCACCAAATGTGGAATATCACTTACCGATACACTTGGTATTGAGGTAGTTGGAACACAAGATGCTGATTTAGTTATCACATCATATATAAGTAATGCAATAGTATTCTTCTCTCCATCAAAGGATACTGTGAAATTCAATAAGAATACAACAGGCATTTTAGATGTTGGTATTTATGAATATACAAGTGCAACAGAAGATGGATATTATGATATGGAATATCCTGTTAAAAATCATTATTATTTTCTAAAATTCATTATTAATCCTGATAGTGCAATTTACGGAAAACTATATCTTATAGATTATTCCTTTGATTCAATTATTGCTGATATTGAAATATCCAGAGAGGGTATGACTTTTGAGCGTTAGAGTTCAATTAATTCTTTTTATTCTTATTATCCCTTTATCAATATTCTCAAGAATTTCATACAGTATCTATTTTAATGGTAATAAAGCAGGACAGGCAAATATTGATTATGATTACCCATTAATTAAAGAAGAAATATTATGGACAGATGGTTTTTCTGATGAATATTCTCTTAGTATTCATAATTTTAGTACAGGTTACTCTTATAAATGTAATACATATATAAAGAATAATTCAGTACCATTAACAATTCAATACAAGAGTGGTAATCTTGAGAAGAAATCTTCAAATACCAAAATAAGTATTGATTTCAAGAGCAATGTACAATTTATTTCAAATAATTCCACACCAATGTCAATCATTATGTTCCTTATCCTAAGGCAGCCAAAGTCCATTTATTCAATTAGTTATGATAGCAATGTTGAAGTTAAATATATCGCAGGATTGCCAGTAAAAATTGGTAATCTTAAAGTAAAGGTTTTCACAACAGGAATTTATCCGGATTCAGTTTCATGGGGTTCATACATATTTAAAAGACAAAATAAATACTCAAATATAGAGAATCCTTATTCAACAAATTATAGTAATATCATAAAAAAGGATTATTTTACAAAAAAGAAAGCACGAAAAAAGATCCGTATAGGAAATATATTAGGCGAATTAGCATTTGGAAAAAACAATAATGAAATAGTTATTATTTTACCATTTGATTACAGAAGTGATAGAAATGGTAATATGCCTAATATCAATGCATATACAACATATCAGATAGCAGAAATGCTAAATAAAACGACATTTATATTTGATTATAAAGGATTTAATAAACCAAATATAGGTGATATTAAAGAATCATTAAAGCAAATAGATAAATATTTTAGAAAACATTATAAAAATGTATCATATATTGCCTTTAATGATATGGTTCCTCTACTTTTATTAACTATTAATGATGCTCAGATTATTGGTATAAATCCGCCATTAAATAATTATTATGATTATCAGGAAATGATATTTAAAAAACTAAATATTTATAATAATTATATATACACAAATCTTAATACATTTATAAGGTATAATCCCTTAGATAGTGTTTTGAAACAAGTAAATTTCTGCAATT
>CBDUZN010000033.1:0-13609 GCA_965371715.1 uncultured bacterium
TGTTAAAACAAAACTCTTTTTACATAATAATATAGATAATTTAATTATCAATTATACATCAATTGATAATATTGAAAAAGAAGACCTTTATTCTAAAATTCATCATTAAATAGATTTAGATTAAAATTCCTGTTGACATAAATTAATGTTTTTTTTCTTTCCCAATTCAAAACCCGCTTCTAATGCATCCAGATTCATATTCAAAAAATCCTTGGGCACTCTTTTTTTAACTGCTTTTCTTGCGCAATCCTCTGAAAAAAATCCGCCCAAAACGGTTACAAGACCTACTCCAATGATATTCGCTGCTAATCCCGTTTTAAACTTATTTAAGGCAGTTCTTGTTATGGGAAAAGACAAATGTCTTGATTGTAATTTGTCATATTTTTTTACATGATATTCATCAAGTATAATTATTCCCTTCTCTTTTAAGGCTCTATGGTACTCCTTATAGGCTTCCTGCGAAAGACATAAAAGTATATCAGCAGAATTGATTTCTACAGTATATATATTCCCATTATCAATAATAACATCTGATTTTGATAATTCACCTCTTGCTGCTGCACCATAAATTTGTGTTTGTACAATATTGTATCCTTTGTATATTCCAGCAGCCTCAGCTACAATTTTAGATGCAAGCATTATTCCCTGACCACCGGAGCCGGCAAATCTTATTTCTACTCTTATCATTACTTCCTCCCTTTTGCTTTATTAATCACTCTTTTGGTGTATGATTCAACATATTCATCCCTTTCTTCATTAACAAATATACCAACAGGAAACTTGCCTTGTTTTTCATTTTCAGACATTGTTTCATATTTCTTTATTGAAACCGTTTGATTTGCAATATAATCCAAATTTTCCCATGGCTTTTTCATTTTATTTCTTCTTCCAAGTTGCGTAGGACAGGTTGTTAAAACATCAACAACAGAAAAACCCTTGTGATCTATTGCCTTTTCAAGGATTTTGTCCAATTGTATTACATGAAATGCATCACCTCTTGCAACAAAAGATGCACCTGCGGCGGATGCTAATTTAACAACATCAAAGGAAGGGTCAAAATTTCCATACGGCGCTGTACTGGCTATAAACCCATCAGGGGTAGTCGGTGAAAATTGTCCGCCTGTCATTCCATAGATTGAATTATTAAAAATAATTGCGGTTATATCAATATTTCTTCTGCATGCATGAATAAAGTGATTTCCTCCTATTGCTAATGCATCTCCATCTCCCAAAACATTTATTACTTTAAGTTTTGGCTTTGCCATTTTAATGCCCGTTGAAAAGGTCAAAGATCTTCCATGGGTGGTGTGAAGAGTATTAAAATCAAGATACCCAGGAGTTCTTCCCGAACAACCAATCCCTGATACAAAAGCAATATTGTTTTTATCAAGATTTAAATTGCTAATTGCTCTTATAATGGATGCTGTTATAATACCATGTCCACAGCCAGGACACCAGATGTGCGGCAATTTCTCTGTTCTCATATAATCAAATATATGTTCATTATACATGCATAACTCCCTTTAATTTTGTAAGAATTTCTGATGGGGAAATCAGTTCTCCATTTGCTTTATTTAAATGATAAACATTAACATTTTTTCCATGTAAAGAAGATCTCACTTCATGACACATTTGTCCCATATTCATTTCAGGAACAAGAAAATGTTTGCATTTCATTGCAAATTTTTTCATTCGTTTGTTGTTAAATGGCCATAGTGTTATTGGATTATATAATCCGGCTTTAATTCCCAATTTTCTTGCATCCTTAACTGCCTTCATTGCACTCCTTGCAACGGAACCATATGCAACAATAATTATTGTTGCATCCTCTGTCATATATTTTTCATAAAAACTAAAATATTTAAGTTTTGATTCAATTTTTCCAATTAATCTTTCCTGAAGATCTTGCACTATTCTTGCTTTCATTGATGGAAATCCAGTTTCATCATGAGTAAGCCCTGTAATGTGGAATCTATATCCTTCTCCATATGGAGCAAGTGGGGGTACTGACCCAAAGGATACATTGTATGGATTATATTTTTCTGGTCTAACAGAAGGTTTAATACGATTTTTTATTCTATAATGAGAACTACTGAATATCTCCACTTTCTCGCTCATATGTGCAATAACTTCATCTATAAGAACTATTACAGGTGTTCTGTACTGTTCAGCAAGATTGAATGCTTTTATTGTATATTCAAATGATTCTGCAACAGAACTTGGACAAAGAACAATAATTGAATGGTCTCCATGTGTACCCCATTTTGCCTGCATTACATCTGATTGGGAAGGATAAGTAGGCATACCGGTAGATGGTCCTCCTCTCATAACATTAACAATTACAACAGGGATTTCTGTCATAATAGCAAATCCAATATGTTCTTGTTTTAGCGAAAACCCTGGTCCACTTGTTGCAGTTAATGCCTTTGCTCCTGTTAAAGATGCGCCTATTGCAGCACCTATTCCGGCAATTTCATCTTCCATTTGAATGAATTTTCCTCCATTCATTGGCAACAATCTGGACATTTCCTCAGCAATTTCTGATGATGGGGTTATAGGATACCCACTATAGAAATTACAGCCAGCAACAATTGCACCTTTTGCTATTGCTTCATTACCACTTAAAAGTTCCAATTTGCTCATGTCTTCTCCTAAGTATTAAATATTGATTTTCCATTTATATCAATTCCCACAATTAGTGGAAATTTAGAGATTTCTGTTTCATAAATTGCTTCAGAACCTAATTCATTATATAAAACTGGTTTCATTTTCTTTATAAGACTGCCATACAATGCTCCGCAACCACCTGTTGCTAAAAGATATATTGTTCTGAATTTCTTGTGCTGTACTATTTCCCTTGCCCCTTTACCAATTGTTGCAATAACTCCATTACTAAAAAGTTTATCAAGAAATATTTCCATTCTTTGTGATGTTGTTGGACCACAGGAAAAATAACCATTTTCATTTGGTAGAGAAGGACCTGCGTGATAAATCACTCCACCTTTAAGAAATTTTGGGAACTTTTTTTCTTTCATAATACGATTTAATGCCCTATCTCTTGCAGTATAAACAATTCCTGAAAGCAAAATTGCATCTCCTGCTCTTACATTCATTAATTCATCAATGTGTGTTTTAATATTTATTTGTTTCATAATATTACACTCTTTACTCTTTCCTGGAAACAATTAAAACCAATAGAAAGAGGTAAGCATGCTATATGTGAAGGAAGAATTTTTACTCTGCAATCAATAATAGTATCACCAAATCCAAAGCCCTGAATCCCTATTTTTAATTTTTTTGATTTTTTCATTACAATATCACTAATAAATTTTTCTTCTTTTATCCTATTATGATTAAATTTCCCAGATAATGCCATTTTGGAATAGAGCGCCGAATTCTCAATTGAACTGCCAATGCCAGCTCCAATAATATATGGCGGACATGCTTTTGATGATGCTTTTTTAATTGCATTAATGATTTCATCTGCAATTTGAATAGGTGTTGATGAAGGATTCATCATTTTTAATAAAGATACATTTTCAGATCCGCCACCCTTTGCCATAATAGTTATACGAACCTTTTTTCTTTCCGACCGTATAATATGAATAATAGGATTATTTTGAATAACCTGTCTCTTTTCTGAAAATGGATTTTTTACAATTGAAAATCTTAAACCTTTCTCAATTGATATTTTTTTCATTGCTTTAATAGTTGCTTTTTCTAAATTACCCTTTATATATGTATTTTCAGGTAATTCAATAAAAATTATTGGTATGCCTGTGTCCTGACAAAGTGGTATTTTTCTTTTTGCGGCAATATCTGCATTATCATTTATATTTTTTAATATGATTTGCTTTTTGGGATCTGATACTCTGATTTTCTTAAAATACCTAACAATATCTTTGTTTTGATAAATATTTATATGAGAATAATTTTGTGCAATTATCCCGGATATATATTCCGAGTCAATTGTTTTCACTTTATTTTTTCTTTTTACCCTTTTTTGTAATTTTTTCATTATCTGTGCCTGTATAATCACATTCTTCAACCTGTATTGCAAAATCAGGACACCTTAATTCACATAAATGACAGCCAATACAATCAGCTGGTCTCTTTGCTACAACTTTATTATCATGATCCATTTCAAGAACATTTTTCGGACAATAATGAACACAGATTTCACATCCTTTACATAAATTTTTGTGAATCTTATGTACAAACCCTTTTTTTGTCATAACTTCTCCAATTACAATTATTTGATTATAATAGTATTTTAAAAATTAAAGTCAAGTAGTTAAAAATTAATTGTAGTTACCGTTAAAAAATGTTCCCTCAAATTACTATAAATAAATATCCCCTTTTAATTATTCGGAATGTACCTTTCCAAAGAAGAATACGCGGACAAAAACAATCAACAAGATTCAATCCAAAATTTGAATATGTTTAAGATTTTACTTGATAAGTGTAAACATTTATGCTTTAATTAATAATTAATAAATTGTGAGGTTAAATGAAAAGAAAAGACATTATTGATGCATTAGCAAATGTTATAGATCCAGAAATCGGAATGGATATTCTGACGCTTGGGCTTATATACAAGGTAGAATTTAATGATGAAAATGAGGTTAATATTGATATGACCTTAACTTTTTCCGGATGCCCACTGGCAGACATGATGAAAAACATGGCAAAAAATGGAGTTGAATCAATTGAGGGTGTTAAAAGTGTAAAAATAAATCTTATATTTGAACCACAATGGAATCAGACAATGATATCTGAAGACAATTACAAAAATTTACTTGAGCAGTAATATATGAAGGCGAAAAAAAATTTTTATTTTTTTATTTTTCTCTTACTGCTAATAATAATCAGTCTACTTTGGATTGTAAAGCCACTAACATTTTTTTCAAAGAAACAATTTTCTTCCAATGCAAGATATGTATTATTAACAATGGAAACAAATCAAAAGATCAATAGATACAAAGACCAATATGGCTCTTTTCCTATTTCATTGAATGCAATAATACATTTAAAATCTGATTCACTTGAAAAAATATTTGATTACAGAAATTTTGGTAATGATTATTTGTTAACAACATTAATTCCGGTAAATGATTCAATTTTACTCATTTCCAAAGATACATTAAGGAAAAAACCCTATGATGAATAGAACCTGGGTTGAGATTAATATTAATAATTTATTGTTTAATTTAGAAAACATTAAGAAAAAGATTCCTCATAGTACACAAATAATCGCCGCGGTTAAAGCTAATGCATATGGACATGATAGTATTGAAATTTCAAAAGTTCTTGAAAAGCATATTTCAATGTTTGGTGTTGCTTCTGTGGATGAAGCAATTGAATTAAGATCACACGCAATCAATATTCCTATTCTTATTTTATCTCCAACGGTATTTTCTGACATTGATAGAGTTATAGAGTATAATTTAATACCAAATATAAATTCTTATGATTATGCTTTTTCCCTCAATACTAAATGTAAAAATAAAAATATTATTACTCCTGTTCATATTGAAATTGATACAGGAATGAATAGAACAGGAATAGACTACAAAATAGTGATTAATGAAATCAAGAAAATAGCACTTTTGGATAATATCAGAATTGAAGGTATCTTTTCCCATTTTGCTGAAGCAGAAAAAATAGATGGATTTACTCTTGAACAAAAGCAAAGATTTGATATAATTATAAATAAGTTAAAAAAAGAGAAAGTGTCTTATAAATATGCACATTTTGCAAATTCAGCAGCGATTGTCAATCATGAGAACACGAACTATGATTTAATAAGACCTGGAATAATGCTTTATGGACTTTTTACATCAAGTAGTTTAGAAAATAAAATTGAATTGAAACCAGTAATGAGTATGAAGTCAAGAATATGTCAAATTAGAACTATTGACAAAGGAGATACTGTCAGTTATACAAGATCCTTTACGGCTCCTAAAAAAATGCGCATTGCTACAGTCCTTGTTGGTTATGGAGATGGATATCCGCGACTTTTATCTAACAAAGTAAATATGTATATTAATAGTAGAAAAGTGCCTGTTGTTGGGAATATCTGTATGGATCTTTCAATAATTGACATCTCCTGCTTTAATGAGAACGAAATAAAGGTTGGCGATGAAGTTGAGATTTTCGGTGATCATATTAGCATTAGCGAGCTTTCTAAAATTTCAGGAATGATAAATTATGAACTACTCACAGGCATTGGACCTCGGGTACCAAGAATATTTATTAAAAACAAAAAACCTTATATGAAAAAAAACATTATGTTTAACGCAAATAGGGGGACAAATGGACAATAAAGAAAATTTAACAATAATGGATGTTATTAGCCCATTTTATACTCAGGCATTAATGCATCTTGGGGTAATGAAACTACCGGATATGGACATTAAAACGGATTTAAGTTTGGCAAAACAATCTATTGATTTAATTCGTTTTATTGAAACAAAAACAAAAAACAGTCTTACAGAAAAAGAAAACAAAGTAATGCAGGATATATTAACCAATGTACAAATGCTTTTTGTAGAAACTGAAAAAAAGGAAAAGGACATAAATAATAAATCTAATGAAAGGGAGGAAAAATGAGTAAAAAATATATCTTTTCATTAATTCTGCTCTTAATATGTTCTATGCTTATTGCGCAAAAAATTCATGTTGTTAAAAATGGAGATACTTTGTGGGATCTTGCAGGATACTATTATGATAATCCCTTTATTTGGAGAAACATTTATAATGCTAATCTTGATAAGATTGATGATCCACATTGGATTTATCCCGGACAGGAATTTATTATTCCTGATGTTCCTGATGATATGACGGAATATATTCCAGAAGAAGACCCTGTGGATTATGATACAGAAAGAATTCCAGGTGACTTAATTGTTGAAAAAGAAGATGATGAAAAGGAATTCACTTATAAAAAGATATTTGAAGATGAAGAAGTATCAGAGATTAAGAAAATTAGAGAAGATATTAAGAAAATAGAAGAATCCAAGAGTTTGAGAATTAGTAATGCTATTGAATATGCTGTTGCCAAAAAATTTGCTTTCAGAGCTGGTTATATAACCACTGATGATCCTGCTATTGGACATTTGAGTAATTTATATAAAGGTAGTCTTATTTATTCAAATAATGAAAAAACATATATTAAATTAAATAATAACAATTATGGAAATATTGTTGGTAAAAAATTGATTATTTATAGATGGGATAATTCAATAAAAACAGAAGATGGCGAAAATCTTGGTAAACATATTAATATTCTCGGTATTATTGAAATTGATGGATTTGAAGATAATATTGCTTATGGAACTATTAGGGCAACTTACGATTATATTAGAAAAAATGATAAAGTTGCTTTTTACAGTATGCCTATGATCCCGATTAACAATTCCTATCTTAGAGAAACCAATGATATCAGATCATACTTTATTGGTAAAGCAGACAAAAAAACTACAACAAATGAATTCAGCATTGTTTTTATTGATATTGGAAAGGAAAAAATGATAAATCATGGTGATGTTTTCACAATTATCAGAAAAAATAAGAGCGGCAAATATTTTGCTGCAGGAGCATTGCAGGTTCTTGTTCCTTATGAAAATTATTCCACTGCAGCAATACTTTCTATAAAAGGAAACATCGATCTTAATCCAATGGAAGAGCTCAGATTGGCATACAGGAACAAAAGTGCATATCTGATAAATCAATATAAGAAAATTTCTGATATTACTGGCGATATTACTGGAACAGAAACGGAAGAAGAAATTATTATGGAAGAAATAGTCGAAGAACCAATAATTGAAGAAATTATTATTGAAGAGGAAACACCCATTTTCACTGAAGAGACTGAAGAGGAAATTATTATTGAAGAATATGTCTATGAGCCAGAAGTGTTTATAGAGGAAACGGAAACAATAGTTGAAGAAGTTGTAGAAGATATTGTTGAAGAAGATGAAATTATTATTTATGAAGAAGATGATGAAATTATTGTTTATGAAGAAGATGATGAAATTATTGTTTATGAAGAAGATGAAGAAGAGTTTATTGTTGAAGAAGAAGTAGTGTCGGAAACAGATGATGGTTTTATTATTGAAGAAGAATCAGTAGATAACATTTTTACAGATTCTATTATTGTTGAAGGCGAAGACGAAATAATTATTATTGAATAATGACAAAGATCCGTCTTAAAGACCTTAAACGGAAAAAGAAAAATAATGAAAAGGCAGTTTTAATAACTGCCTACGATTATTCAAGTGCAAGAATTATAGATAAATGTAATGTTGACATTGTTCTTATGGGAGATAGCGCTGCAATGGTAATGCTTGGATATGAGTCAACAATTGAAATATCATTGGATGAAATCATTATGTTATCAAAGGCGGTAAAACGCGGATTAACAAAGCCGTATTTTATTGTGGATATGCCTTTTCTTTCATATCAACCATCCGAAGAAGAAGCAATTAAAAATTGTGGTAAAATTCTCAAAGAAACAAAATGTGATTGTGTTAAAATGGAAGGAGATATTGATTTTACTAAAATCATTAAATCAGTCATTAATGTTGGAATTCCTGTTTGTGGACATATTGGTATGACTCCTCAAAAATACAAAATATATAATGGATACCCAATAAAAGGCAAAACAGCAAAAGAAGCAAAGAAAATTATTGAAAGCGCAATTGCTCTTGAAAAAGCGGGAATAGTAATGCTTATTATTGAGAACACTCCCGATGAGATTAGTGCTTATATTACCAAAATACTTAAAATTCCTGTATATACAATTGGATCAGGAATTAATTGTGATGGACAGATTATTGTGTATCATGATATTTTGGATTTATTTGAGGATTTTAAACCAAGATTTGTAAAAATTTATGGTCATATTGGTAAACAAATTGAAAAAGCAGTAAACAGATATTCATTAGATGTTCAACAGGGAAAATTTCCACAAAAAAGCAAAACCCCTCATCTAAAATCAGAAGAAAAGCAAAAACTCCGCAAAATATTCCCTGATTTTTAATATTAAATATTTTTTAGAAATTATAAAAAAACTTACTATCAAGAATACGGAATTGTATTGCCTCGGCTAAATGTTCTTCTTTAATATTATTTTCCCCTTCCATATCTGAAATAGTTCTTGCAATCTTTATAACCTTATTTATTGAACGGGGTGAAAAACCATAATGATCTACTGTACTTTTTAGTAATTGATTTGAACTATTATCCAATTCGCAATATTTTCGAATATATTTTGTACTTAAGTGGCTATTTCTTCTAATTAATTTGAGCCGTTTATATCTTTCTTTTTGCACATCTACTACTGTTTCTACTCTTTCCCTGATTAAATCTGAGCTTTCTGCATCAATATCGGTTTGCATTTTTGTATAATCTATTCTTGGCACTTCAATATGAATATCAATTCTATCTAATATTGGACCGGATATACGGGATACATATCTTTGAATATCATAAGCACTGCAGGTACAATTGTGTTTTGGATCGGAATAATAACCACATCTACATGGATTCATTGCAGCAATCAAATGAAATCTTGATGGATATGTAAAAGTATTCTGAGCTCTTGCAACCGTCACAAAACCATCTTCAAGCGGCTGCCTTAATGCTTCAATAATGTTTCTTGAAAACTCAGGAAATTCATCTAAAAACAAAACTCCATTATGTGCTAAAGAGACTTCTCCGGGATGTGCATCTTTTCCACCACCTATTAAAGCAGCATCTGAAATAGTATGATGCGGTGAACGGAATGCTCTTCTTCTTAAAAGTCCTTCATTACTTTTTATCAAACCCCTTATGCTATGAATCATTGTTGTTTCAATTGCTTCTTCTTCGGATAACATTGGCAAAATAGTCATAAACCGTTTTGCTAACATTGTTTTTCCTGTTCCAGGGGATCCAATCATTAAAATATTATGTCCTCCACAAGCAGCAATTTCCATTGCTCTTTTTGCAAGCTCAAGTCCCTTTACATCACTAAAATCACAATCATATTCATAATTTTCTTCTTCCTGTTCATATTGATGAAAAATTGGTTTAGTTTCTCCACTAAGAATCTCTAAAACTTCCTGAAGATTTTTAACAGGAATAATATTCATTTCACTAATAACGGATGCTTCATTACTGTTTTCCTGCGGAACAATAGCTATTAATCCCTTTTTTCTGATTCCTGCAATTAACGGTAAAACACCTTTTACAGATCTAATTTCACCATTAAGTGCAAGTTCTCCCAAAATTATTGTATTCTTTAAACTTACTGTTAAAAAACCGGATGCTGCAATAATGCCTATAGCAATTGGTAGATCAAAAAAGGAACCCTCTTTTTTCATATCTGCTGGAGCAAGATTTACTGTTATTCGTTCAGAAGGAAAAGGAAGCCCAATATTTTTTATTGCCGACCTTATTCTATCCTTTGATTCTTTAACTGACCGTTCCGGAAGCCCAACAATACTGAATGATGGCATCCCATTTTGAATATCAACTTCAACATCAATATTATATCCCTCAAGGCCTATTATTGCGGCTGATTTTTGTATTGATATCATAAATTTTTACCAACCTTTTCTTAATAACTGAATTTGATAATTGAGAAATAATATCTGGAATTTTCTCAATATATTTATCGTAATCGCTATCATTATGTGCTTTAAGCAGTTTCATGAATTTATAATACAATTTTGCATATTGAAGAATTCTATGTTTCTTTTTTAATATTTCAATATTTTTAAAATGTAATTGTTTCAATGTTTCATATTCTATTTTTCCATTATTAATAATAATATAATCAGATATTAATGAATTATTATTTGAATGCAAACTTAAATATTTTTTCTTATAATTATCCTTTGTCTTTTTTGATTTTGCCTTTTCAATAAGATAAGCACATGATTCAGATGCATATGATTGTTTATTGAATTTTATTGCTAATTCAAAGGCTTTCTTATAATAGTATATTGCCTTTTCTTCTTTTTTCCAATAAGAATAAAGTAGTCCCAGATTATTGTATACCATTCTTAATCCAACTCTATCATCAATTCTATGTGCAAGATTTGTTGCCTCCAATAAATTAAATTCCGCATCCTTAAATCTATTCATATCCATATGTAATAATGCAATACCCGATTGACTTCTTACAGATCCATAAAAATCACCATTAAAATGTTTCAGATTTATTGATTTGGAATAAAAATAATTTGCTTCATCAAAATTTGCAAGATTATACATAACAAATGCAATAACATCAAAATGCTTTGCATTATCCACCTGAATTTTCTTAGACAAATTTATAAGGTGATTATATTTTGTTACTGAAAATTGCTTACTCATAATAGTACTTTTCTGCTTTTCTATACGCCTTTCAAGAATATCATGCATATCCCTTGATTTGTTAAGTGTATTAACAATTTTATCAGGAGACTCTCCCTTATCAAATAACACCTTTGCAATATATCTATATGTTCTTGCTTTTTCAAGAAATACATTTTTCATATTGATCACTTTATCCGTATATTTAAGTGTACTAGTTAAATCTCCCATATGATATGATGCAGATGCAATATAATTGAATACTTCTGCCTTAATATCATCATTTTTTGCATAATTTAAAAAGTCTTTAAATATATTTAATGCTTTCTTATATTCACTATTTCTTAAATAGATTTTTCCACAATTATATTTTGCAAGCGCTTTATCCTCTTTGTTCTTCAGTTTTGAAATAGCTTTTTTCAGTAAAAATTCCGCTAATTCAATAGATACATATTCTCTCTGCTCAACAAAATGTAATCCCTTTTCAAGATGAATATAACCCCTTTTATATAATTTTAAAAAAATATCTGCAATTTCAGGATCAAATTGTGTACCACTATGTTTTTTCAATTCCTTTATTGCATATTCCTCACTTCTCATTTCTTTTATATAGTTTCTATCAGAAGTCATAGCATCAAAGGCATCACATACGGCAATAATTCTTGAAAATAAAGGAATCTTTTTTTTCTTTAACCCATCTGGGTAGCCTTTGCCATCATATCTTTCATGATGATGCCTAATTGTTTCCTGAATTCCCTTAACATATTTAAATGAGCCTAAAAGGTAAGCTCCATATACTGAATGTCTTTTCATTTCTGCAAATTCATACCTATTTAATTTTTTACCACTTTTCAAAATATTGATTGGAACCTTTACTTTTCCTATATCATGTAAAATAGATGCAAGATAAAGAGTGTCCATTTTGTTATTGCTTAGTTCAAGCATTTTCCCTATACGCATGGAATATCTTCTAACTCTTTCTGAATGACCAAGAGTATAAGCATCCCTTGAATCAATTACATCTGATAAATATTTTATTGTATTAAGAAATAGTTCTTCATTTTCAAATGAACTTACTAATTTTTGGTTCCCTTTCATATTATATATTGTATTAATAAAACAAGTATTGTCAAGCCAATTTTCTGTTCCAGACATTTGACAAAATAAATCTTGCTTTTTAATCCTTTTATATGTAAATATATCTAATTAATATTCCAGCATTTCCTTTTTAATTATTGTAGGATATTTCGCAGCGCTTTAAATGCTTTTGTTCAGATTATTATATTTTGCGTATTTCTTATTCACATTTACAGTTATTTATTTATTTGTTTTCATCTATCCAACTACATTTTCTTTTGAAATGCAGATAAATAAACTGCCCAGACAACAGAAAGATATGCAATAGTTCTAATCACAATAAGAATAACTTTCCATGATGCATGTAATCCAAAAAGGGTTACAATATGCGAAATCCCAAACAAACCAAATGCAATAGCAATATAGAGTGGAATTGAATTTTCCATCTTCTTTTTACCAATAAAACCAAGAGTAGAAATTACAATACATAAAACAATGTTAACAATATTAATAGGATCCCATACAAAATTCATTTAGACCTCCATTTAATCTTTTGAAAGAAATAAAAATAAATATTTCTATAAAATAAAAAAAGCCGGCAACGACCTACTCTCCCACACAGTTGCCCATGCAGTACCATCGGCGATGAGGGGCTTAACTTCCGTGTTCGGAATGGGAACGGGTGTGGCCCCCTCTCAATAGTTACCGGCAATAATATATAAATATTAAAGACATTATAATTTGCGAAAAGAGAACTTAAGGATTAAGACTCTTGGCGAATTAGTACTGCTCAGCTGAACACATTACTATGCTTACACTTGCAGCCTATCAACCTAGTAGTCTACTAGGAGCCTTTGGTAGGCAAAAGCCTACAGTGAAGTCTTATCTTGGAATGGGCTTCCTGCTTAGATGCTTTCAGCAGTTATCCTTAACGAACGCTGCTACCCAACGATGCCACTGGCGTGACAATTGGTACACAGGAGGTTCGCCCGCTCCGGTCCTTTCGTACTAGGAGCAGATTTCCTCAGACTTCATACGCTCACGGAGGATACAGACCGAACTGTCTCACGACGTTCTGAACCCAGCTCGCGTGCCACTTTAATGGGCGAACAGCCCAACCCTTGGGACCTTCTCCAGCCCCAGGATGTGACGAGCCGACATCGAGGTGCCAAACCTCCCCGTCGATGTG
>CBDUZN010000034.1:0-13330 GCA_965371715.1 uncultured bacterium
ATTCATAAATAGTATTATATATTTATAAACAAAATTGTCAATCAATTATATTGCTATGTATAAATAATTTTGTATAATATAATAATAAAAAGAAGTAAATATGATAAAAAAGGAACAGGATGCTTTTGGTAAAGCAATATATGATTGTTTGAAAACTCAAAATATGTATATTCACACAATTAATGAGATGGATGATGGTTATATTGGTGTAGCACCAAGAGGCGGTTTGTATTTCAGTGAATTTGAGAATTGGTTTAAGCATGAACAGAAAGCAATTAAGTATGCATTTGGTAAAGTACTGGATATAGGATGTGGTGCAGGAAAACATCTTTTATATCTTATGAAAAAGAATTTTGATGTTACAGGAATAGATGTTTCTCCTTATGCTATAAAAACCTGTAATTTGAGAGGAGTAAAAAAAGTATACTTGAAAAGTGTTTTTCAAATAAAAGAAAATGATATGTATAATACAGTCCTAATGATGGGTAACAATTTCGGACTTGTAGAAAATCCTGCTCATTCAATTAAGGTATTTAAAAAAATACATTTACTAACCAAAAAAAATGCATTAATTATTGCTCAAAGTAAAAATCCCTATGAAACAAATAACAAGAATCATATTAAATATCAAAAATCTAATAAAGAAAAAGGTAAAATGCCGGGACAATTAAAAATCAGAGTAAGATATCAATCAATGAAAAATCCATGGTTTGAGTATTTATTGGCTTCTCCTGCTGAAATGAAGAAACTTCTAAAGAATACAGGATTTTATCTTATTAAAATTTACAAAGGGAGACAAGGTACTTATACAGCAATTATCAGGAAAAAATAAATATTTTTAGAATCATTAGTATTACTTCTATTGGAAATAGATATATCAAATAATTTGCAAAACATGCTGCAATAGATCTCTTTGTAGGGTTTTTTAATGAACGAATAAAAAAATTCCATTTTAGATTATTGTTCCATTTTTTATAGTATTCTTCAAATATTTCATCTTTAAATTCATTTCTTAAATAATCCATTAAATTAATGTGAAAATCATGATAATATGGGGAACATATTCTCCCAGTTCTATCATAATATGAATAACCATTTCTATCATAGAGATGCAAGCTGTTTTTTATTGCATTCATTCCCTTTTTGAATAATTCTTCTGCTTTTTCATTATTTGTCAATTTATAATAATCATAAATACATCTTGTGGCAGATATCATACCATTTAATACAAGAGGTGGCTCTATTTCATTTGTTGCATATTCTTCATACCACCATTCATTCTCATTTAAAACTAATCTCACACCATTCTTATCAATATCAATAAAAAATGTATCAATGATTTCATTACATGCATTTAAATATTTGTCTTCATTACTCAATTCGTATGCTCTCATTAATAATTGCAATAATCTACCATTAACAAGAGCAGAGTGCCATGTATGAGTAATGTTATATGGTGGCCATGCAAAATCCAAATCAATGATTGCATTTTCATTGCTTTCAATATGTCTTTCTATAACAGCATCGGCATACTTCAATATTTTTTCTTTGCTATCTTTTTTATTACCTTTTTTATACCACTTATATTCTTTATCTGCCAACCAGGCATATATATTGGGATTGTATTTATAACCAATGTTTACATTGTCTCTTCTGCCATAATGATAAAGAGGTGTTCCATCATTTGTAAATTTAATCCCATGTTCTAATCCTCTTTTTGTTAATCTGTAATATATAAAATCAACAATTTTCTTCGATATTTTTTCTGTTTTATTACCCAAAATAAATAATAGAATAAAACCTGTAATTATTGCAAGAATCTGTAATGCTAAAAAATCGATGTTTCCCATTATGTTTATTGATTCTCCTTCTTATTCTACAGATTATACTATTATTATTCATTATAGTAAAGATAAATCATCTAATATCAATAAAAAAAGCCGGCAAAAGCCGGCCTTTTTTGTTTTCTATACTAATAAACTATGTAAGATCACTTCTATCAATATACTTAGTGTGAAGTAATTTATGTGACTTTTCTGAATATGGTGCTCCAAGATAATCTTCATATGCTTTATTTACTGCTTTATTATAATGTGAACATCTGAATTCAAGCATTTCCTTGTCTTCTTTATAAAGTCCATCTGCTCTTCTTCCTTTTCCTGCTAAATCCATACCATAAGGTTGTCCACCACCACCAACACATCCGCCTGGACATGCCATAATTTCAATAAAGTGATATCTGCATACACCCTTTTCTTTCATATCCTTATCAACAATTTCCATTAATTTTCTTGCATTACCTAAACCATGTGCTACTGCAACCTTTGCTTCAAATTCCTTTACTCCGCCTAAGTCCCTTTGAATCTCTTCCTTTAAAGGAATCATAACTGATGCTTCCTTAATGCCTTCAAGTCCTCTAACAGGCATTATATCCACATTGTCAAGATCTTTTCCGGCTAAAACAAAATACGCAGTTCTAAGTGCTGCTTCCATAACTCCGCCTGATGCACCAAAAATTGTGCCTGCTCCTGTATAGAATCCCATTAATTCGGCTGCTTCCTCATCTGGTAAATTTGCAAAATCAATTCCTGCCTGCTTTATCATTCGTGAAAATTCTCTTGTTGTTAGTACATAATCTACATCCTGATATCCGCTATCTCTCATTTCAGGTCTATCTGCTTCAAATTTCTTTGCAGTACATGGCATTACTGATACCGATACAATGTTTTTTGCATCAATGTTTACTTTTTCCGCATAATATGTTTTAACAAGTGTTCCAAACATCTGCTGAGGAGATTTTGCACTTGACACATGGTGTCTGAGATCTGGGAAATATGCTTCCATAAATTTTATCCATCCCGGTGAACATGAAGTTACAACAGGAATCTGACTAAAATCATTTGTTTTAAGTGCATTTAGAAGTTTTGTAACAACCTCTGTTCCTTCTTCCATAATAGTCAGGTCAGCTGAAAAGTTTGTATCAAATACCATATCAAATCCAAGGCGCTTTAATGCTGTATGCATTTTACCCGAAGAAACTGTTCCTGCAGGTAATCCAAAGGGCTCACCAATTGCCACTCTTACGGCTGGGGCTTCCTGAACAACAACATGTTTAGTAGGATCATTAATTGCATCCCATACCTTATCAATATCACTTCTTTCATATAAAGCACCAACCGGACAAACTAATGTACATTGTCCACAATTGGTACAAACAGTATCTGCAAGTGCATTATCCATAAATGGTTTTACCTCTGTATCAAAGCCTCTGTTTGCAAATTCAAGTGCATAGACAGTCTGGACTTCCTGACAAACAGTAACACATCTACCACATAGAATACATTTATTGGGATCTCTTATAATTACACCATTTGTATCAAGTGGTTTATCAAATTTTGTTCTTTCAAATGGTAAATCATCTATTTTAAGATTTTCAGCCAATTCCTGTAATTCACATGTCTTATTTCTAATACATTCCAAACATTCGTCTGGATGATTTGACATTATAAGTTCAAGTACTGATTTTCTTGCATTAATAACCTTTTTTGAATGTGTTTTCACTTCCATTCCATCTTCAATGGGAGTGATACATGCGCGTTTCAATGTAGGTGCTCCAACATCAACAACACACATTCCACATGCTCCTGTGGGAGTCAGGTCTTTATGATAACATAATGTAGGAATATTGATGTTTGCCTTTTTGGAAGCATCAAGAATTGATGTTCCTTCCGGTACTACAATTTCCATTCCATCTATTTTAATTTTAATTTCTTTACTCATTACCTTTCTCCTTTACTTATTGATTATTTCATTAGCAAAATATTTTGCTACAGTTCTAATTGGTACAATTGGTGATTGTCCAAGAGGACAGAATGATGTGAGTTGCATATTATTAGCAATATCCTTCATCTTTTCTAAATCATTTTCTTCCCCATTCCCTGATGCAATTTTCTTTGAAATATCAAATAAAATTTTTGTTCCAATTCTACAGGGAGAACATTTTCCACATGATTCATGTTTAAAGAAATACATTATGGATTTAAGAATATCTTTCATATCTCTTTCTTTGTTCATAACTAATACAGCTCCGGAACCCAACACACCATCAAATTCTATTGGAGAATCATAATCAAGTTTCATTTCAAGTGCTTTATCACCAACAATACATCCTGCTGCGCCGCCTATTAAAGCTGCTTTGAAATCCTTTCCATCCTTAATGCCTCCGGCATATTTGTATATAAGATCTTTTAGTGTTATTCCCATTGGTAATTCAACAAGTCCGGGTTTATTAACATCACCCATTATTGTGAATAATTTTGTTCCTGCTGATTTTTCTGTTCCCAATTTCTTGAATTCCTCAGCACCTTCTGTAATTATTATTGGCACATTAGCTAATGTTTCAACATTATTAACTACTGATGGTAATGCTCTGAATCCTTCAACTCCTGGAAATGGTGGTTTATTTCTCGGATTACCTCTTTTTCCTTCCATTGATTCAATAAGGGATGTTTCTTCACCGCATACATAAGCACCTGCACCCTTTCTTATCTCAATGTCAAAAGCAAAGCCACTTTCAAGAATATTATCACCAAGAATTCCCTGTTCTTTGCATTTATTAATAGCTTTTGTTAAATTATCAATTGATAGTGCATATTCACCTCTAATATAAATAAAACCCTTATGTGCACCAATTGCATAACCCGCAATGATCATACCTTCAATTAATCTCATTGGCAAACCTTCCATAATAAATCTATCTTTGAATGTTCCTGGTTCACCTTCATCAGCATTACAAATAATAAACTTCTTTCCTTCAATAGGAGCAGTAAACGACCATTTTAAGCCGGCAGGAAATCCTGCACCGCCACGGCCTCTTAATCCACTTGTTTTTACTGTTTCAATAATCTCTTTTGGCTTCATTTTTAATGCCTTTTCAAGTCCCTTGAAACCATCAATCTTTTTATAATCATCAATACAGATAGGATTAATTTCACCAAGACCCTTTATAACTTTTCTGGTCTCTCCATTAACCTTATCAGCAATAGATTTGTATAATAAATCATTTGCAATTGAACCTGATTTATAGGAATCAATGATAGTATCAATTTTACTTTCATTAAGATTACCATAAACCTTATCATTGATCATCATTGCAGGAGCAACTTCGCAAACACCTAAACATGCAGATTCTTCAATTGTGAATAATCCATCTTTAGTGATTTCTGAAATATTAATACTAAGTTTTTTCTTTAAATAATCAAGTATTGTTCCTGATCTCATTAAATGACAGACAGGTGATACACACAATCTGATTACATTTTTACCTCGCTTTGAGAGTGAATACATTGAATAAAATGTAGCAACTCCCATAACTTCTACTTTACTCATTCCAACATACTCAGCAACGGCAGCCAAATCTTGTTCAGTAAGAACATTATTTCCACTGCTATCTTGAATATCATGGAGAATATTGAGTAATTTTTCTCTACATTTTGGGTACTTGTTGAGAATTTCAGTTCTTTCCATGAGACCTCCTATAAGATATTAGGATAACATTGTTAGCGTTAAACTTTGTTAAATTTTTCACAATTTAAATCAAATTGCATTATATTAATATATATATATATGTCAAGATATAAAATTGGGTTTTAATATAATTAAATTCAATGTTAATATTTATACTTTTTTATAAAAAAATTCGAAAATCTGGAAATATCAATGTAGATTCAAATACAAATACAAAATCAATTCTTCTTGATAATCATCAAAATATTGAAATCAAAATAAGAGCCAATAATACTACAAATGGAACAATTATTTCTCTTTAATAAATCAACTTTCATATACTCAAAAACGGTTTTATAGTCAAATCCTAAATGCGGACCATAGCCGACAGCATTTTTATCTCTGAATTTTTCAATATTACTTCCTTTACATAATGCTTTAAAATAATCAAATTCCTTATTATTTTTATTGAACATTCCCGGATAAGGATTTCTCCTAACTAACTTCCTTCCAATGTACTTCATAAATCCTTGAATTCCAATCTCATTAGGAAAAGTAATTATAATATACCCATTCTCTTTACAAGAACTCATCAATGTTGATAATGCCGTTTTCCATGTTCCTACATGCTCAATGGTTTCAAAACAGGTTACCACATCATATTTAACACTTGTACTTTGTTCATCATTCATATCAAGATAATAAAAATTAGCATTTTTGATTCGTTTTGCTTTTGCAATTTCAATTAATTCCTTATTTTTATCATACCCAACAAAATCCCAATCCTTATTCTTAAATCCATTGTTTTTCAATTCTGATATAATAAAACCATTTGAAGAACCAAAGTCTGCCAATGTTCCTTTTTCTGGAATTTCCAAATTTGATAAAACCCTTTTTATCATTTTCATTCTTGATTTATGTACTATCTGTGCTATTGATTTTTTCTTATATGATAATTCATGTTCATAAACCGCTTTTTTATTCATTTTTCCTCCAAAATCAATTAAAACAGATCAAACAATTTTTCTATGATTTCTTCCTTTGTTCCGGTAATATTTTTATGTTTGAATTTTCTGTTTACTTTTCTTGCAATTTTATCAATATGCTTTTCTATATTATTCATAGTGTATCGATTTTTTTGAAGATTTTTCACAATTTTCCATTTCTCGGATTCTAATAATTCAATAATGATATTCTCAAAATCACCATAAAGCATTGATATTTCCCAATTCTCAATCTCACCTTCAAAAATCTTTACATACATTTTATCTTCATCCAACAATTTCTGATTACTAAAATAAACAAATCCCTTGAAAAGAAAGAATTTAAATATATCTTCCGAATAAAACTCAAATTCATTATTAATAATATATAGGGTAATAAAATAATACATTTCCGGATTGAAATAATTATTTCCTGAGAAATCTAAACTTTCTGTAAGAATTGATTTTATCACATTAATAAATTTATCCTGATTACTTCCCATTATCATCCTTTATTCACACTCATCCTGAATGCCATATATTTGTTAATATCATTTTTAAAGAAACTATCTTTTAATGCTCCAATATAATCATTATTGAACAGATTGTCAATATTAGCTGTTAAAATTATTTGAGGTATCTTTCCAATAAATTTTCCTTTTCTAACAAGATACGCTAATTGAAGGGGCATAGAGATATCACCATTATCCTGGAAATCACCACCTGCTGCCATTACCGGTATTATACATTCATCAATATCCTCAAGTTTTTTATCTATAGAAGGAACAAAAAGGAAATTGGGTTTAATTGATGACCCTGTATTATAGGATCTTATTGATGTTCCTGTTGGTTTGGTATTATAAATTATTGCTCTTTTCAAATCATAAAGAGGACTTTTAAATACTCCATTTTCAAATATTGGCAATTCCTTTTCCTTTCTAAGAAAACCATCAGCATCAAATGGATTACATATTCCATTCTCTTTATTTATATTTATATCATACATTGAAAATTTATCATTAAATAATTTTTCATTCTTTTTACTGCTAAAATACGATGCTCCTCTTTCATAAAGCTCACCATTTATATGTTTAGTTAAAAATGCATAAGGCATAGAATTAGTATATCCGGGAAATACAATAATTGCTTTATCCTTATCAAAACTCACTTCATTATTAAATGCAGTCAAATATTTTGAATAATTCCCAATATACTCATCTACATCAGGTGTATCAAAATATTGCTTCCCTAAAAATCCATCCATAATGGAATTGCTTTTCTTATGTTTAAATATTATTGCCAGATAAATTCCATTTGTTTCTACAGTATAATCAATGTTTTTTGAGTTTTTTACATTCATGCTATTGTGGTCATATCCGATCTTATTTGAAAATATATAATCAGGAAATTTTTCTTTTAGCTGTTTCAGAACATTATCTGCAATATTCATAATTTCATCATTACTAAAATCTTTTTTTATGATATTCCATTCTCTTTTACTACCCTCCTGAAAATCAAAACCCTTTGGTAATTCAATATCTATCATTGAAATTGCATTCTGTTCAAGTTCTTCAAATGGCAAATCTGAACGAGAGCCGGATATCCCCATTTTTCCATCTTTTAAAACTCGTACTGATTTTCTAATTGTATTTTTCTCTCTTATGGAATCAATTGTTGTATTTATAATATTAAGTGATACATTTTTTGTTTTGTTTATAAAATATTCTTTATCCATTATTACTCCTAACTTACATTCATTTTACTAATTCTTACTTCTGGTCCGCCAAAACTAATTCTCAGTGGATATTGTTCTACTTTTCCACAACCACCTATTAATGAAGATACAATTGTTACTTTGTTTGATAGTCCATCAATAAGATTCAATGTCTTAAAAACATTGCCCGTTATCACATTTACTTTAATGGGATCTGCAATTTTTCCCTTAATGATTTTATATGCTTTTGATGGAGCTATTGTAAAAGTGGATAACCCCGAGCCATGCTTGAAGGTATCAATGTAAAAACCCTCATCAATGCCTGAAACAAGTTCTTCAAGTGTGCTTTCCCCTTTATCTATATATGTACTGGTCATTCTAACAATAGGTTCAAATTCCGTTGTTATTGCTCTGCCATTTCCGGTCACTTCCTCTTTAAGAAAATCCGCTGTAATCAAAGAATGTAATCGTCCTGTTAAAATCCCGTTTTTAATCAAATATGTTTTTTCAGCCGGATTTCCCTCATCATCAAATGGTACATAACCGGAAAATCCCTTTTGTCCACCATCATCAATAATTGAAAGTATATCACTCCCAACCTTTTTTCCGATTTTCCATTCCTTTTTCATTGTTTCATCTCCAAGCATAAAATCGGCTTCGGATTTGTGACCAAATGATTCATGGGCAAAAACCCCTGCAACCATAGGTGATAATATTACCGGAAATTCTCCGGCTTTAACTGTAGGAGCATGAAGAAATCTTTTTGATTCATTTATTTCCTGTTCAATATCATTATCCAGATTCAATAATCCATTATAATCATTTGAATACTTTTTATATGAACCTCTGAATCTATTCTTATCATCAGCAAACATAAATGAAAGTCGCATCATTGTCCCTGCATAATCATATGCAGTAAATCTTCCTTCTGAATTGCCATAGTACAATATTGAATATCTATCAACATAAACAGAATCAGTAACCTTTATTTCCGGATACTTTTTTTGTAAATCATCATAATGAATAATTAAATCCCTTTTATCCCGAACTGGTATTTGTGTAGGATTATTTTCATTATAAATAAAAGTTGATTTTTCAAATGCAGTGATTTTCTCATAAAATGGTACTTTTTTTCCTTTTGATTTATTTGATAAATCAATAAGTCCCTGAATGGATTTTGTAATATTGTCCTTATTAATTTCATTAAGTGATGTATAAAACCATTTGCCATTATTATAAACACGAATAAATATTCCTGCATACTCTTCTTTAATGGAATTATTAATCAAATGATTTTCTAATGAAATAATTGTTATTTGTCTTTTCTCTATCCTTGCATCAACAAAATCCGCATTAAATGATTCAAGCGATAATGATTTTATTAAATTCAAATAATCCATATAATCTCCTAAAAATTAAAACTTAAATTTATTCCCATACCATTATGTTCAGTTGGATAAAGTCCAAGACCAATATTTGAAGGGATTTTTATATCACTTCCAACTGAGTTTTTTCTTAATTGATATACTGCTAATTCACCTGCAATTATTCCTAATGCTATAAGAGAAGGATACATATCACCAGTTAATGCACTAACTCCGATACCTACGCTGCCTCCAAGTATTCCTCCAAGCATTGTTAACATTGCATTAAAATCATCAAAATGTATGTCTTTCATTATATAAGCAGTAGCTGCAGTACTTGCCATACCTCCAAGTGACATATATAATAATACTTCTACTCCTGAGGTAGAATTTATCATTTCTCCAACAAATAACATTCCAATTGATGTATTAAATACAGGAATCCATACATCCATAGCTCTATAATTTAAATCTTTATTGTTTCCTACCCAAAAGCCCAAAGCTCTCAGTCCTAATGAATAAGCTAAAGCTGTACCAATTCCTACTCGTGTTGATGTATTTTGATTACTTGAATCTATTTTGGATGCAAAATATGCTCCCTGTAATCCACCCCATAAATAGCCGGTAAATGCACCTGCATTATAGAAATGTCCTGCTGCTCTTCTGAAATCACCAATACTCTGTAAAAGAAAATATCCACCCCATGATTCTGCAAATCCCATCAATACTGAAAAACCAGGTTCATATTGATTTGCACTAATAGATGGAGCAATAAAAAATCGCATTGCAAAATAATCCAAGGGTCCAAGATAATAGCCCATATCAATGATTGGTATTGAAATGGGGGAAATGCTGTCTCCCAAAAGCAATGGTGGAGCCAAGAACATAGCTAATGGCATTGCCATTGAAGAAAATACCATCAATTCAGGTTTTAAATCAATGTCAGGAATAAAACTTGCTGCTAAAGTAAAACCATATAATGGTCCGCGAGAAAAACCATATAATCCTATTTGCCATTTATATGGTACTATAGTTTTTAACCATTGCGGGTCATCCTCAAATATTTTATCTGTAATAATTTTCTCATCTGCTTTTTCTTTTCCTTCATCCTTTGTATCATCAATAATAGTAATTTTCTCTATTGATAATGTATCACCATTCTCATCAATCACAATCTTATATAAACCATCATCCTTTTTAACAAAAATATCTTCTGCAGATATAAAGATAAATACTAAAATAAAAAATATAATTAATATATTTTTCATAATATACCTCCTTTTATATAAATATATAGTATCACAAAATCAATGTTTTGTTAATATACTTTTAACTATTAAAGCAAATGCTCTTATATGAATAATTATACATACAGTAGTTAAAAAATAAAGCGTAAATTTACCAACATAATACCCTTTTCCCCAAAATATTTTGTTAATAATATTATACATTGGTTCAATAGCATAGTATCCTGCTGCAAATGAAGAAATAGTTGCAATAAAAAAATATCCGGCAACATAGTATAGTATCACTATTCTCTTTTTCAGTTTTCTACCTTTTTTATTTGATGACCATAATAAGGGATGAATCATTATAAGTATTGGAATAATCGCCAAAATACTTATTGTCGGGAAAACTTTTAAAATAACACTTGATAATGTTAATGGTACATCAATTGCTATTTCATTTATAAAGAATTTGCCTAATAATGCATAACTGAGTAAAATCATTGGAACAGAATAAAGGAGATAGTATAATCCATAAAATACACCCTCAATATGTTTTGATGATATTGGTAATCCCTCAAATAATTTTCTATAATCCTCGTTTTTTGAAGGAATCATTCTATCAAGAGCAATTAATGTATAAACAAGAAATCCTGCATTAGCAATTAATGCAAAAAATATATTTTTGGTCACAATACTGATAATTACAAAAATAATCCATATAAAAAGAAATGCCAGAACAGGCAGAGTGAACCATTTTTTTATAACAATATTCCATAATGGTGAAACTATCCCTATATCCAAGTTCCCGGCATTATATGATAAATTTATATCAATAGATCTTTTTATTCTGAGAAAATTTAAAAATATAATCAGAAAAATTTCTACTAAAATAAATACTAAGCTATAAATGATTTCAGAAATTATAAATGTGCCTGATGCAATTTTACTTACAATTAAAGACCAATTGATTGGAGACAATACAAAAATCATTGAATCCATATCATTTGAGGAAATACTTGACCATAGAGCAGAGAAATATGGTTTTAATGTAAAAAACAGTAAAAGAAAAAACAATATTATTACAAACTTTTTCATAGAATCAGATACATTATCAATAATTTTCTTGCCAATCATACCCAAAAGCGAACCCATAATAACTCCATACAGAACAATATATGGCAAACCAACAAAAAATGGTTGAAGAATATTAATAATTATTGAATATGAATGAAAACCCAGTGTTTTTTTGATAATAAAATCAATTAAAAAAATCCCTGAATAAAATGCTAAATATACAATAGCAGTAACAAGGATTGTTGTAAAAACAATATGTACAAGGGATATTGTATATTTTCTTAAAGGTATATAATCAACCGGAAAACCATCAGTAATCCTGCTTTCTGATTCCATTTTATAAATTAGAGAATAAATACCCGAAATAATAAAAACAAAATATCCCGCAGATGCAACCGAAAGCATTTTACCCTTATTCATAATTACAGGCACGCAAAATACTAATATAAATAACATTACAGGAAAAATCAAAACCATTAATAATTGCATTAACTTAATTATGCTTCCTGTTCTCAACCATTCATAATAGTATAGTTTTACGATTGCTCTATTCATTTGCTTATTATCTCAATAATTCGATTTGTGTTATTATCAATGTTTCCTGATAAAGTTAATTGACTGAAAAATTGCTCTAATCCACCCTTATCTTTCAATTCGCTTATAAATCCTTGTCCTGCATTTAATCCATTATTTATTAAAACCACTCTATCCGCAAGTTTTTCAACAATTTCAAGTACATGTGATGAAAAAATTATTGCTGTTCCATTTTTCTTCATTTCAATAATAATATTACGCATAAGCATTGCTGTATTCGGCTCTATACCTGTAAATGGTTCATCTAAAATTAAGAGTTTAGGATTATGAATAATTGCACTAATAAAAAGTATTTTTTGTTTCATTCCCTTTGAATAATTTTTTATTAATTTTTTTCTCTCATTATTCAATCCGAAAATCGTTAAAAATTCATTTATGCGTTCTATTAGCATTTCCTTTTTTATATTATATACTCTTCCTATAAACTGTAAATATTCAGTAGCATTAACAAAACCAAATGGCATATCATTTTCAGGCATATATCCAATTTGCTCTCTATATTTTATATTACCATAATGAATATGATTATTCATAAATACAATTTCCCCTTCATTATACTTTAGTGCATTAAGAATAATCCTTAATGTTGTTGTTTTCCCTGATCCATTGGGTCCCAAATAGCCTAATATTTCACCACTATTCACTTCAAGCGATATACCTCTTAATACTTCCTTTTTACCAAATGACTTTTTTATTTCAACTAATTCAAGAACCTTTTCCATTTATACTCCAATTATAATTTTTACTATTATATATAAATTTATACTAATAACAATATCTCTTTTGGAGTATTAATAAAATTTATAAATTTAACTGTTATTACCATAAAAAAATGTCCCCTTTTTCCCAACAAAAAATGTCCTCTTT
>CBDUZN010000035.1:0-13221 GCA_965371715.1 uncultured bacterium
ATAGTATTTTGGATGAAGTCGGAGCAAAGGCGGTTCTTATTCCTCCTGTTGACAATATTGATATACAGTATAGTCCTTCAAGAATTACAAATAAAGTGAAAACAGAAGCCGTATATTTTGGTGATTATCATATTTTACCATTAATAGCATATACAACTGATTATACTATTACAATATCATATCCTAATATTCCAAAATTTGGCAGAATTGTTTTACAGGAACAAATATTTATTAATGCTGTATCTGATTTAATAATTAATCCTGAACATATAAAAGAATTCATAAAACGGAGAAATTATTTAGCATATAAATCGTCATATTCCGGAACCCCTGTTCTTAAAATCAAGATTGACAGTACAGGCATATATCGCATGTATTACAATCAATTAGCTGCTGTTTCATCAGAGGATTTATTATCCATTGATCCAACAAAAATTCAAATTTTTAATGGTAGTTCTGAAATTCCATTATATATTAATAATATTGATGATTCTGTTTTTAATGCAGGTGATTTCATTGAATTTTTTGCTGAGAGAAAAGAGGGTGAGGATAATAGATACTATGATAAATACAATTTATATAATCATTATATTTTGACTGTTAATGGCAATAATGGAGCAAGGTATGTACATTATTCATCTCCTGCATCACATGATTCTCTTATAGAGAGTAATATTTATGATTGTATAAAAACTATTCATATTGAAGAGGATAGTTTTTATTACAGATTTACTTCACAGAATCCTGATACAAATGATTTTTGGTTTGATAGATATATGTCCGACCCGAATGATTATAATCTTGATATTCAATTAATTAGTAGAGTGGTCGGAAATACTCCTTTAAATATGAGAACCGGTTTTCATGGTATATCCCGTTTAGGGATTAATCCAGATCATCCCATTGATATTTTTATTAATGATTCACTTATTAGCAGTATAAACTGGAATGATCAATTTCCATATTTTTATGAACAGGATTCCATATTCATAGGAGATACAGCAGCAGCATTAATAACATATAGAATAAATGCGGTTCCTGGAGATACATCAACTCTTGATTCATTCCTATTCAATAGTGTTCTTCTGAATTGGACGGAAATTGATTACAGAAAATCACTTAACACAGATAAGGATTATATTGTTTTCAATCATGATGATAATTTAGGTTTTGGTAGATTTAGGTTTTATATTGATGGATTCAGCACTAGTAATATTGAGATTTTAAGAAAAGATTTTAAGATTATTGAGGATTTTATTGTGCAATATGATTCTCTTGAATTAACATATTCAGTAATATTTGAAGATGATATATTCTCAACCGGAACGCAATATGGTGTTTATGAAAGAGCACATATTTTTTTGCCTTTAGAAATAATGACATATCATAATGCCGCATTGACGGATAATTCAAACAGAGGTAAATATATAATAATTACACCTCAATCATTTATAAATGCTGCCAATGAAATTGCCTCTCTATTTGAGGAAGAAATATTTATTGCAGGTACAGAAGAAATTTACAATGAGTTTTCCTATAGTTTTACTTCTCACGATGCAATAAGGGATTTTCTGAAAATGGCTTATAATAATTGGGACATTCCTCCTACCCATGTTTTATTGCTTGGAGATGCATCAAGAGACCAGAATAACCATCTTGGTAAAAGACAGGATATGCTTCCGAGCACTTATTTTTATGGTCTTATAGATTATGGATATTCATGTACTGACAATTTTTATGCAAGAGTTGTAGGAGAGGATGTACTAGAAGATATTTCAATTTCAAGATATCCTGCAAACAGTATTAATGATATATATAATTTGAGAACTAAAATAATACATTATCTTGACCCAAGAAATCAAGGTACACATAATTTAAGGGCTTTAATGGTATATGATACAACTGATTATATTAGATGTGAAGTGGATTCAAGGAATTTAGGAGATATGCTGCCTTCATATTTATATCCGCATTATATGAGAACATTTGAAACATGGAGCACTGACTTTATAAATGAATTCAATAAAGGAGCATTTTTTGTTAATGCTCTTGCACATGGAGCTACGCATTCTATTGGTTATGGATTATTTCTTAGGAGTTATGATATTTACAGATATAATAATATGAATCGTTTACCATTTATTAATGTATTTTCCTGCACAACCAATGAATATGATTTTGTTTCATCTGACTCAATGTCAATAGGTGAAGCATTTGTTATGGCACCTAATGGAGGTGCAATGGGATATTATGGAGCAACAGGTACATCGGAAGCTGGAGTTAATTATCTATTAGCTCGTTCGATTTTCAGGCAATTTTCATATAAAGGCATTAGGAATATTGGTGATATTCTGCGTTTAGGAGAAATTGAATTTCTACTTGAAGCCTCTAATCCGGAACCAAATAATATGTTTTATTACAGGTCTCAGGAAATTATGAATTACAATCTTTTAGGAATCAATTTTCTTGATATGAATTATCCTATATTATCAGAGAAAGAAATGGAATTATCATTTGAAACATTAACTCCCGGTGATACATTAACTGTTAGTGTGGAGTCATCGGAAGTAGAAAACGGAAATTTTGAATGTTTGATTTTAGATCCATCTAAAAATCCGATATCCCATTCACATTCTGAAATTTTTGATTCTTCCGGCACAGTTACTCTAATAATGCCTGATTCTATTGAAATGGGTAATTTGACGGTATTATCAATAGCATCATCATCAGATACCTCAGTTCTTTATTTATCTTATCCTTCTGTTGGAAATGTGGGGCTTTCTTCTTTTGGGATTTCTCCTGCAAGCCCGGATACAAATCAAGCATTTATTATTTATGCTAGAATAAAAAATCAAAATATGTTGAAAACTCAATATGTTTATTATAAAAAAGATACCGAAAGTAACTATTCATCATCAATTCTTTATGTAAATCCTACTGATAGTACTTTATTTATTTCTGATAGTATTTCTGCTCTTAAGGCATTGAATACTGACTATAGCTTTTTATATTACATATCCTTAACTGATACTATTGATAATGTGTATAATACATCGTCAAAATCATATTTTGTTAATTCATTACCGGATATTACAATTGATAATGATTCTATAAGTATAATTTCATTAAACAGACAACCATATATTAATGCAATAATAAATAATTATTATGAAAGGGATATTCCACCATTTAATAATGCATACTATCTGAATAACGATACTATTATATTTTGTATTGATTCATGTAATGGAATAGGCAACTCGGAGTATATATCAAATGCATTGATAAAAGAAGATGTATTTATTGATGATTTAAGAATAAAGATTGATGTGGATAATAATATTGCAGAGAAAAATGAAACAAATAATGAAATGATAATTGATTCATTTAATCATAAAATTGTTTTAATTGAAGATACTTTAAGCGGACAAACAATAGATTTCTATTCCTATAGAATAAATATTTTGAGTAGATCTAAAAATCTGGGTTCATTCATTGATTTAAGTATAAAAAGCATTGATGAATTACCTGAGGATATGATTATTTATGAATTCACCGGTTATGACTCATATCAGGAATATTGTATTTTGAATGGTGATTCCTGTAATTGTGATATTAATATAGGATTTAATGACTCGTTATTAGAAAACAATGAGTGGAATTTTTATAAGTATAATGAAATGCTTGAGAAATATGAATTTATTAATGAAGATTTAAATAATATTGATATTAGTTTGGTTTCCGGAATTAACAAATTTATTATTGCAACACATAGTGATACAATTCCTCCACATGTTGATATTATTGTTGAAAACAAGGATTATGTAGGCAATGTAGTATTATCAGAGCAATGTGAATTAGCATTTACAATAGAGGATGAATCCGGTATTAAAGTAGATGATATTGTAATAACATTAAATGAGGATACAATTCCTTCAAATGAATATACTATTGCTGAAAACACTGATTTAAGGAATATTCCTTTAAAAATGACTAAGCAACTTGCAGATGGAATATATAAAGTAACAATTTATGCAAAAGATATTTATAATAATAGTACAGAAGAATCTCTTGAGATCAAGGTAGCCAAAACATTTGCGATTATATCAGCAGGAAATTTTCCTAATCCTGCTACCGGAGAGAATACAGTTCTTGCATGTAGATTATCAGAACAGGCAAGTGAAGTGATTTTGTATTTATTTGATGCAAGAAGCAGAAAATTGTTAAGAGAATCAATCCTCCCTGGCTCTGATTTAATTGTTACCTATAATCTTTCCACTAATTGGCTTTCTAATGGTACATATTTTTATTACTTTGAAGCATTGAAAGGAGATAACTCCGAATCAGTTAAATCCGCAATTTTAAAAATGAGTATTTTGAAATGATTAAAAAAATTATTATTATATTAATTCTTATCCTGCCTTTACTAATGAATAGCACAGAGGTATTTTTGGATTATTTTCCAATGACAATTGGAGAGGGAACAGCAGGTAATATAAGTTCAGCAATGATAGAAACACCAATTTTCTTTTATAATCCTGCGACAAACTCAAATAGCATTAAATCATTTGTTGCATATGAACATAAATTTCTTCTTAATAATCTATGTAATTATAATTCTGCGATTATCGTAGCTCCTATTACAAAAACTTTTAGTATTGGAGTAGGATATATTAATCAAAACATTGATAATATTCCCATATTCCCTGAATTCCCTAACAATATTGATTCAATTGATTTTACACCGCAGGGATACTTTTCTGATAATGCACATGCTGCATATTTTAATCTTGCATATACTTTTATTCCACAGGGATACAGATTGTTTGAACTAACAGGCGGTATTAATATAAAATATATTGTTCATCAAATTTATACAAATACAGGCATGGGTTCTGGTATTGATGCAGGAATAAATGCTTCATTTTATCTTGAAAGAATTAATTATAAATGTAAGGGTATATTGAATTATTTTCTAGTTTTAAAAGATATTGGTTCAACAGTTATAAAATGGGATACTCCAAATGATTATAGGGATGAGAGAAAATATACAGCTATAACAGGAATAGGGTATTCTATTAATATTGATGCAATAATGACAAAGATAAGCACTGAGTTAAATGCTGCTTATGGTAATGAAAAGAAAGCTGGATTTTCGCTTAATTGTGTTTACAACAATTTAATTGGAATTTATGGAGGATTTAATTATAGAAACACATTGAATGTTTATGAAATCAGTGATCCGGCAGGAGGTGTTTCACTATATTTTAAGGGATTTGAGATTTACTACTCTATATCTTATCAAGAACTGGGTTTGAACCATTCTGTTTCCTTAGGTTATTCTCTATGATTTTAATTCCTAATATAGAATCTTTTTTCAATAAAAGCAATTTTGTTATTTTTGCAGGATGTAGTGATGAGGGAGTAAGGGAAACAATTAAATCCATTAAAAAAAAGTATGTAGATGATGCTTTTGCTGATTTAGATTATTTTGAAATGTTCGGAGATGAATTTGATAATGAGATATTCAGCAGTTATATATTATCCCCACCAATGATTTCGGAAAAGAAGATGATTGTGATAAAGAATGGTATTAGATTAAGTCTTAATCAAATGAGGAATATTAATGAACTTGCAAAGGATACTCTTAGTAATATTATTCTATTAATAGTAATAACTGATAGATCACAATTGCAATGGGAAATTATTTCAAGAGTTGAAGCTGGTTTTGATGATGCCGTAATAATAAAAACTAAAACAAAAGAAACTCTCAACATTAATGATGTTAAAAGCAAATCTATTGAATTTGGATTATCTTTGACTATGAGTGGAATTAGAAAAATAATGGAGATTTCTGATAGTAATAGATATGTTATTGATAATATATTAACAACAGGATGGATGACAAATGATGATTCAGCATTTGAGCAAATGCTTTCAGATGAATATGCTTTTGAAACATCGCCTGCAATGTATCTTGATTTTTTAAATTTATTTGTTGAAAAAAACAAACAAAAATGTTTTATTATGTATAGAAAACTAACAAAATGGAATATTATTTCCATAGATGGACTTATTGGTCTAATTATGAATCGTTTGGAAAAAATTAGAAAAACAGTCACATTTTACAAGCCTTATAGTAATCAAATAAAAAGTGAAAATTGGAATATCTCTGAAATTGACAAAACATACTTTTTGTTCTATAATGTTTTAAGAAAATTTAGAACAATTAATAAAAAATATGCAGCATTATATTTTGAACAAGTGTTGCTCTATGTATTAAATCATTAAGGGGGAGTCATGGACATAAGAGAAATGATGTCTGAAAAAGAAAGTATTCAGGATAAGTTGAAAAAGCTTGAAAACATTAAGAATGAAATCAAAGATGCCGTGTACAATAAAGTAAAAGATGATTATCAAACAAAAATAAGTGATATTGAGAAAGCTATTAAAGACAATGAATCGGATGTACTTGTTGAAATTGAAAATACTAAAAATGAATTGATTGAAGTTGATAAGTTTGTTGAACAGTTTGAAAATGAATTAGAAGAGATTAATGTGCGTATTACACTTGGAGATTATGTTGCAGATGAATATGAAGAAAAGCAGAAAGAATTGAATGGTGAGATTGATACTTATAAAACAAGAAAGAGTGAATTAGACAGTAAATTAAATGAACTTGAGATGATTGTACCTCCATCTGAAGATGATCAGAATGAAACAAAGATTGATGAGAAGAAGGAAGAACTCCCGGAGGATATTGTAATACCTCCTATGGAAATTGAAGATGATTCTGAAGACATTACAACCGGTGAAATTGATATTAAAAAAGAAGAAGATACTGCAGAAAAAGATCCAGTAGAAGAGCCAGCGGAAGATGAAATAATTAAGGAATTTGGAGAAAAAGGTATAGAAAGTTCTGAAATTGATAATGATAAAAGTCCGCTTAGTAATATATTACAGCCAATATTAGGGGAAGAAAACTATGATACAGGTGAGGACATAGAACCAATGAAACCAAAACTTCATGAATTCTTTGAAAATAAAAATGAAAATGAATCATTATCCACAGAAGATCATATAGAAGGAATTGTTTGTCCAAAGTGTAAACATGTTAATGATGCAAATCTCATGAATTGTGAAAAGTGTGGAACAGAGTTATTCTGATTTTGAAATCGGATGGTAAATGATTCTTCGCCATGCTTCTTTTTATACTATTAGTATATACATAAATACAATTCTTGCAGCATTACAGGGCATTGTGGCAGCAAAACTATTGGACCCTTATTATATGGGTTATTTTTCTCAAATTAAGGTTATTTTATCTTACATGATGTTGATTAATGTTGGTTTCATAAATGGTCTTATAATTGTATTACCTAAAGCAGATAAAAAAACACAGGATGAATACATAAGTAACGGTTTCTGGATTAGTTTTTTTCTGTATATATTAGGTGCTATGATTTTTCTTGCATTGTATTTTATTATTAATGATAAAGCATTTCTATTTGCTGCAATGATTTTTCCGATTTATGGGATAAAAGAATTACCGATTTATATTTTGAGATCAAAAGGTGATTTCAAGCATTTATCAATATTGTATCTGGTTATTTCAATTGTTTCATTTATTCTAATCACAACTCTTATATATTTATTTAGATTCAAAGGTGCATTAGGTGCACTTAGTATATCAGTCTCATTGACTCTCATATTTGGAATTATTATTGGAAAAATGAAAATAGAATTCAAAATTATAAAACACAGGATTATTTCTCTTTTTAGAAATGGTATTATCATTTATATAAAGGAGTTTTTCAGATTTTTAAAAAGTTCAATGGAAAAATTTGTAATGATGTTCATTATGCCAAAAGAGATATATGCTGTTTATACAGTGGGTATTGTAATGATCTCTTTTTTTGATATTTTACCTGCTACAATTTTCCAGTATCTTCTTCCTGATTTTATAAGAAAAAGTGAAAAATGGTCTGAGCGTAAAATGGCTAAAACGATTTCTCTTATAACCTTTATAATAACTGTACTTTTGCTTATAGGTATATATATATTTACAATGTTTATTCCAAAAATACTTCCATACTATACCCCTTCACTGGCAATTTTTTATATTCTTTCATTTACATGTTTTATTAATATTTGGAATTATATTATTTATAATAAATTTATTTCTGAAAACAAACTTCAATATATGTATATATCTCAATTTGTAGGATTAATTGCTCTTTTAATGGCAATTGCTGTATTTTATGGTTTTCTTGGATTTGAAGAAACTAATGTGATTTATGCAGCTTTTGCAATATTGATAGCAAGGATTACATATATTATCTCATTACTAATTATTTTTAAATCAAAAACAAAATTAAATTTATTCACAAAAGAAACAATATTCATAAGTATAATAAGTATTATGACTATAATTTTTTCATTATTTACTATAAAATATTCTTTACACCTTACAATTATAATGACAATAATGTATGCATTACTATTTATAAATAAGGCAAAACAATGGCTGAAAGAATTGATATCATAGTTGTTGCATATAAAAACATTGATTTTTTTTTAGAAGAGAATGTTGATGAAATCAATAAATCAAATATAAATCTTATTATTGTTAATAATAATAAAAAACAAGTAAATATTGAAAATTATAAAAGAGTTAAATATATTAATATGGAGTCCAATAAGGGGTATGGTACTGCAGTTAATAAAGCTATGCATGAGAGTAACTCAAATTTTACTATTATTACCAATGATGATATTATTTTTCTAAATGGATTTTTTGATGAACTCAAAACACGAATAGATTATTATAAAGGAAAAAATATATCAGTAATTGGTTTTAATGTAATTTCAGATAAAACAAAGAGAAGGGGACTTCATAAAATTGCATATAATCCGGCATTAATATTGTATCATTTTTCATTTATTCCGATTATTTTATCTCTTTTTGCAAAAAGATCTGGTTATATAGGAGTATTGGAAACTATACATTATTATAAATCATCCAAATTTGTAAAGGGAGTAAATGGAGCATGTTTCTTAGTAAACAGAAATGACTTTAATAAAGTAGATGGATTTGATGAAGAATTTTTTCTTACCCATGAAGAAACGGAATTATTTAGACGATTATTAAAATCTGGAAAAACTATTTACTATCAAAATGAATTAAAAGTACTTCATAAACACAGTTTTTCTGCTTCAGAAATTTCTATTAAGGAATCATTTAGATCAATGCATATTTTTCTTAAAAAGCATTATTCAAAAATAATAGTGTTTTTTGTGGAATTATGGGTATTGAATTGGCTTATATTAAAAAGGATCATTGTATTTAAAGGAAAAAAATATGAAATTAAATACTTTCTTTCAAGAAAGTAAAATTAGAATATCAGTCTTTATACTGATTTCTATATGTTTAATTATCTTTGCAATAATAAGTAAAATATTGGTATTTATAATTCCTATTTTAATTCTTGGATTAATTGTACTTAGTGAGCGGATAATAAAAAATCATAAAATTTTCTTCATTTTTCTTGTTTTTTATGGATTATTTTCAAAATTTATTTTCTATGTTTCAGAAGGAATTAAGTTTAATCCTGTATTTATTATTCCGGCTTTATATATGATTATTTATATTGATGAAATAATAAAAGCATTAATGGCAATGAAAACAAAAATCAGAATAGGTATTATGATATATGTAGGCATTGCATTGATATTCACGATCTTTGTGAATTTAAAATACATTACAACACAAATGATCTCGTTTAATGTAATGATTTTGCCTGTTTTTCTTTCACTGCTTATTAAAAATATTGAGGATATTAAAGAGGTAATTGTTAAAACAGCACCTGTAGTCCTGATATATGCAGTATTACAATATATGGGATTATTCACAGTATTTGATTCTTTCTGGATCAAGGCAAATTCTCTTATTACTTATGATTCATTGTATATAGGTGGAAATATTAGGCCATTTTCTACATTTGCTTCAGTTGAGGAATTGGGTTTTTTCCTTATGATAATTCTTATTATGCCTTTTGTTTTCAAGGGTAAGCGATTTATTGTTTTATCAGTAATATCATTTATTCTATTATTTGTTTTTTCACTTAGATTACCTCTGTTGATATTTATTGTATTTCTTTTCTATTTTGGTTTGAAAAAAAGGATGTACAAATTAGTAATTATTATTCTCTTAATTCTTATTTCTCTAACAGTTATCTTGAATATTATTCCATTTAAGGAGGATATTCATACAAGAGAAAAGGGTATTGGTGTTTTTGTCAGGCATACATTGGAACCATTCAGAAATATATTTAAGTCATATTCTCTTGAAAATAGAGTTAAAGATATTAGAATCAATATTAATAATTTCAAATCATTTCCATATGGAATGGGATTAAATCATAATCCACGCAATCTTCCGCATAATAGAAATATTTATCACTCTGAAAGTGCATTTGTAATGTTGATGTTATCATGTGGTATTATTATGCTTCTATTTATGTTAATTATTCTTGCTTTGATTGCAAGAAAATTGATAATGAAAAAACTTAATTCTGATTTATCATTTCTCTTTCTTTCTGTATTTCTTCTTTTCTTTTCTCATGTTCTTTCATTCCATTTTATTACACCCATTTTTTACTATACTATAATAAGGGGTTTTAATGATAAGTAGGAATGAAGTGCTTAATATACAGAACGAATGGGAAAGGAAAGCAAAACAAATAACAGATATATTCATTAAACTAAATCCACAATTTGAAGAAATGAGATATTCATTTCTATGGACTGCTTATCACACACTAAGAAATGAGGGATTTAAATTATTAAATAAAAACGAAAAAAAATATTATTTTCTCAAAAGAAGAATAAATGGAAATTATTTCATTCAAAGAGGGATTAGTAGAGATTTGTTAAATAAAATTGAAAGAAAAGGGATGAGGTCCAATAACTTTTATATTACTTCAAGAAATATTGGTTTTCAATTACCTAACAGAACCATTTTCCCACTTTCATATACAAAAATGAAGAATAGTATTAATATTGATTTAGAAAACAATGCTATTAAATCCAATTTCAATATATTAATTAATAATAATTTTACCGATATGGAAAAATTGAAAGATTTACTAATTAAAATGTTTAAACATAATAAACCACAATTTATACTATTAAGTGAGGATAGAACAAAATATAATAGAATTATAGTAAAAGCAGCAAAACAATTTGGAATTCCTGTATTTATTCTTCAACATGGCATTACTCCTAAGGTGAAAATGAATCAAATGCCTTTTGCAAATGAATCATTTGCTCCGCTTTATGGAGATTACATTCTTGTCTGGGGGAAAAATGCGGAACAGTATTTAAGTGAAATTGGCATAGATGAGGGAAAGATAATGATTTGTGGAAATCCTGAATACAATATTACTAATACTAAAAGTAACAGAAAGAAGGAATTGCTTATTATTGATCAACAATTTATTGGACAAAAAAACGAAATGGAATTATCATATAAACCATTGATTGAAACTCTCAATAATAATAAAATCCCCTATAAAATTTATTTGAGGATGGAATATAACAGAAAATATATTGAGAAATTAGTGGATGAAAAACATATTATTAAATGGAAAAAAGGATTAATAAATAAATTAATGAAAGAATACAGTTTAACATTGGGTTTTTATTCAACTGCTATTATGGGGTCTGTGATTAATTTGACTCCGTCAATTTCATTTGATTCAATGAATAGGGGTGATGTTATGGGATTTCACAGTAAATACTTGAAATGTATAACCGATGTAGATGAAATCATTAAAACATATAAGTTAATAATAGACATTGATCCCAAAATAGATGAGGTAAAAGAAGATATAGAAAATCACATTGCATATTACGGGAAAGAAGCAATAGAAAAGATAGTAAACAATATATTTGAGAAAATATGAAAACATTATACTTTCTTGATTTTGCACTAAATAGGGGTGGCGCCGAGGTTTCTCTTGAGAATCTTATTTATACATTAAAGAATGATTATAAAGTTTCATTGATTTTGAATGATACCTCAAAAATAAGATCAGATGTCGGAATTACTTATATTAGAATTAATAAGATAATGAATCATGTAAAAAGAGGAAGTGTTATTTCAATCTTAGCATTTAAATATTTCCTTTTTCTTGCACTAAAAATTGGTTATAGAAAAATAATTATATCTAATACCTTTAAGGCACATATAACGGGAATGGCAATGAGAATACTATTTGGAAGCAAATGGATTATGATTGAAAGGGATACTGTAACAGGAACCATTGAAGGAATATTAAAGAAAATTATGTATAACTTATCAAGTAAAACTATTTTCGTTTCTGAATTTGTGAAAGAAATAAATAAGGGAAAAGGCATTGTGATTTATAATATTATAGAAGAATGTGAGAAACCGGAATCTATTGAAAATAGAAATTCATTTATTTATGCTGGTGATTTGACAATGGATAAAGGAATAGATAGGATTGAAGAAATGTTTTCAATAATTGGAAACGAATTCCCTGAAATAGAATTCATCATTATTGGTAAAAACCCGGAATATGATACAGGTTCTAAAAAAATGCAATTTCCAGAAAATATTAAAGTAAAAGGATATGTTAATAATCCTTATGATTATTATAGAAAATCCAGATATATTTTTCTTTTAAACAGAAGACCAGAAAGTTTTTCAAGAGTAATTGCCGAAGCAATGACTTGTGGAGTGATTCCTTTTGTATTAAAAGGTAATGGAACAGATGATTATATTATACATAATTACAATGGCATTATTCTTGATGAATATAATATGGGTAATATTGTTAAGCATATTGGATTGATTAGGAAAAATAGTAAATTAAATTATTTAAGTGAAAATGCTATTAAAACAGCAAAGAAGTTCAATAGTGATATAGTAAAACAAAAATGGCTGGAAATACTGAGATAATTAATATATTATTAGAAAAGGGGTATCTGGTTAATAGTAGAAGAAAAACAGAAATGAATAAAATTAATCATTTCTTATTAATATCATATTTTTTTTTCCTTTTCTTTATTAAATAATAAATTCCAAATATGAAAAGTATAGTAATTACCACTGATAAACCTAAAATTAAATCATAGTAATTTCTGGCAATAATATGATAAATCTGCAGGCATACAAATAGAAAAATAATTACTAAC
>CBDUZN010000036.1:0-13119 GCA_965371715.1 uncultured bacterium
TTAAACTAAATGAGAATAATAAAAGGACATATAAATTATTAGCAAAGTGTTATGCTCAGGCAGGTGTGATTGACACTGCTGCAATATTTATAAATAAGGCAATTAATTTGGACAATAATGATAAAGAATCACATTTAATACAGGGAAATATTTATTATTTGAATAATAATGGTGAAGAATCCCAAAAAAGTTATTTAAAAGCAATTGAAATTGATTCAATGTATTATGAAGCATATATTAATCTTGGTACACTTTATTATAATACCAATAATTATAAACATGCACTTAGAATATTTAAGAAAGCAATAAAAATTGATTCAATAGGTATTTTGGCATATGATTATATTATTAATATTTATTCAGATGCGGATTTCCTTGATTCGGCTTACAAATATGCGCAGCTTTTTGAGAATAAAAAACAGGAATTTTTACTGGAAAATGGGAACAAATGATTATACCAATAGGAAATTCCGGAAATCTTAAAAGAGTTCCATTTATTACAATTATAATTATACTTATCAATGTTATTGCATTTGTGGCAATTAGAGGACGCGTTAATGAAGATAATAATAAAATAATGAATTCCTATTATGAATACACTGATGTTTTATTGGAATATTTAATGGATTATAAAGGATACACATTTGCTGAATTATGTTCAGATCAGGATTCTTTTCAAGAACAGATAGAAAATCCTGAAATTGATTCATTAAGTGTATATTATAAAGCAATTATAAATTCAAAAGCAAAATACGAAAATGCAATGAATAATCATATATTTAATAGGGTAGGTGTTTCCGGAAAAAATAAGGGCATTATTAATTTTCTAACTGCAATATTTACTCATGCTGATATATTTCACCTTATAGGTAATTTATGGTTTTTAATGTTACTTGGGGCAAATGTAGAGGATACCTATGGGAGAATGAATTTTCTTATCTTCTATATCCTCAGTGGTATTGTATCATCATTTATATTTATACTATCACAGGGAGATCCTAATGTTCCACTTATAGGTGCATCCGGTGCCATTGCAGGTGTTATGGGGGTCTTTATGGTAAGGCATTTTAAAACAAAGATCAAATTCTTCTATTTCTTTCTTCCATTTAAACCATTTTTCGGTACATTCAGAATTATTGCAGGTATAGTGCTTCCCCTCTGGTTTCTTCAGCAAATAATGGATGCTTCAGGACAAAGTGATTTTGGAATTGCATTTATGGCACATATTGGTGGATTTATATTTGGTGTAATAATTGCTGTTTTAATTAATTATTTTAAGATAGAAGAAAAGTTTATTGCTCCGCGTATTCAGGAAGCATCAAATCTTATGGGATTTTCAGTAGAAGAGCAGAAGGGGGTAGATGCCTATTATGATAATAAATTTGAAGATGCTGCTTTAATACTTGAAGAACCATTTTTAAAGAAATATAATTATGAAAGTTTTTTTCCTCTATTTGAATCCCTGACAAAATGTGGTAATAATAACAAGGCGGCTTATATATCGGATTTATATTTAAATAGAGTAATGAAAGAAGAAGATAAAGCTAATTTGCAGAATATTTTCAGGGAAATAGAAGCAAAGAAACTGATTGAATATGTTGGTTCAGGAGCATTATTCAAAATGGCAAAGGAATTTTCAGTATCCGGTTTACATGAAGATGCAAGATATATATTTACAATTGTGATTGAAAAAGAAAAATTCAGCATTTTGGGAGCTAAGGTGCTTATTTATATTATTAATAATGATATTGGCATTGAAAAAGAAAGGGAGTTTTTTAATTCATATATGGAAAATGCGGATGATGAAACAAAAATTGTTTTAAGAAATGTAAAAAGGGGTTATGATGAATAGGAATGAAGCATTTGAAATGGTACAGAATTCAGTAAAGAATAAAAACCTGATAAAGCATATGCTTGCCTGCGAAGCATGTATGAGAAAAATGGCTGAGATTTTTAATGAAGATAAAAATGTATGGGGTAATGCCGGTTTACTGCATGATCTGGATTATGATAAGACATTTGATAAACCGGAAAAACATGGATATATTACTGTTGAATTATTAAAGGAAAAAGGAGTAAAACAGGAAATATTAGATGCCATACTTGCACATCCCGGACATAAAGAAAGGGAAACATTAATAGAGAAAGCATTATATGCTGTTGACCCTTTAACAGGTTTAATTGTTGCTGCTGTTTTAATGCATCCTGACAGAAAAATAGGCAGTGTTGATTTTGATTTTATTAAAAGAAGGTTCAATGAAAAGCGCTTTGCTGCAGGTGCAGATAGAGAACAGATAAAATCTATTGAAAAATCAGGCATAAAACTTGATGATTTTATTTTGCATTGCCTAAATGCTATGAGTGAAATTGCGGAGGATTTGGGTTTATGAAAATTTTAGTAACAGAAAAATTACCTATTAATATTAAAGAAAAATTAAAAAAGCATAATATTGATGTATTAATTTCTGAGAAACATCCGGACAAAAATGAAATCATTGGTATTGTGAAAGAAATGGATGGTATTATATGCCTTTTGAGTGATAGTATTTTAAAAGATGTAATTGATGCTGGGAATAAATTGAAAATTATTTCTAATTATGCAGTTGGATTTGATAATATTGATATTGATTATGCAAAGAAGAATAATATATTTGTAACAAATACACCGGATGTATTAACTGAAGCAACAGCAGATCTTGTATTTGGGCTTCTTTTAGCATCTGCAAGACGCATTCCTGAGGCAAATAATTATGTAAGAAAAAATAGATTCAAGGGATGGAAACCTGATGAAATGCTTGGACAAGATGTTTACAAAAAAACACTGGGTATTTTCGGATTCGGGCGCATTGGACAGGCAGTAGCAAGGAGAGCCAAGGGATTTGATATGCGTATTCTGTATACAGCAAGAACTGAAAAAAGTATGTCTTTTGAATGTGAATATGTGGATTTTAGTACATTGATTAAGGAATCCGATTACATTTCTGTAAATGCACCGCTTAATAAAGATACTGAAGGTATATTCAATTATGATACTTTTACGAAAATGAAAGAAAACGCAATCTTTATAAATACAGCAAGAGGGAAAATTGTAAAAGAAAAGGATTTAGTAAAGATATTAAAAGAAAAAATCATTGCAGGTGCGGCTCTTGATGTGTATGAAAATGAACCCATTATTGAAGAGGAATTAAAAACAATGGAAAATTGTATTCTTGCTCCTCATATGGGATCTGCAACAAAGGGTACTAGAACCGAAATGGCAAATATCTGTGTAAATGCAATTATAGATGTATTAATTAATAAAAAGGAACCAAGAACATGCGTAAACTGTTAATAATATTAATTATTTTATCATTTATTACAATTATTGGTAATGAATCAATATTTGTTAATGATCCATTTTTTTCTCCTGATAAAATAGATCATTTTTTTACTGCAATGGCAATAGCAGCAGGTACTTCAATTTTAACAAGTATTATAATAAATGATAGCAATTCAAATTTAAAAATTGGAATTGATGTATCCGTACCGCTTACATTATCTATTGTAAAGGAAATTTATGATGGAATATCAAAAACAGGAGAAGTTTCTTATAAAGATTTAATATATGATTTTGTAGGTCTTACTGCTGGAATTTTAATAATGAGGTAATTATGTTTGGAAAAAGCAAGGAAAAAAAGGATTTTGAAAAAATTAATTTATCTTATCAGCAAATGTTTTATACAAATGCATTATCTATTGAAGCAATAGTGAATGTGCTTGAAAAAAAGGGTTTATTAAAAAAGGAAGAGGTTTTAGCAGAAATTAAAAGATTGGGAAAAGAAAGAAAACAGAAAATGGAGGCAATTGATGAAAACATCAAATAGAGTGATTAATATGCAAGAATCACCAATTAGAAAACTTTTACCATTTGCTGTCAGTGCAAAAGAGAAAGGTGTTCATGTTTATCATTTGAATATTGGTCAGCCTGATATTCACACTCCAAAAATTATGTTTGATTCAATTAGGAAGTATAGTGAAAAAGTATTAGCATATGGACCATCGCAAGGATTAAAAGCATCAAGAGATACTATAAGAGATTATCTTAATAAGTACAATTATAATGTGAATAGTGAAGATGTGTTTATAACTACAGGTGGCAGTGAAGCAATAATTTTTGCTATGATGGCAGTTTGTGATAATAGAGATGAAATTATAATACCCGAACCATTCTATACAAATTATAATGGTTTTGCTGCAATGGCAGATGTGAAGATTTGTCCATTAACAACAAAGGTTAAAAATGGATTCCATTTACCAACTGATAATGAAATTGAAGAATTAATAAATGAAAAGACCAAAGCAATACTGATATGTTCACCAAATAATCCAACAGGCACCGTATTCACAAGAGAGGAAATTGAGCGGATAATTAATATTGCTGAGAAACATGATTTATTTGTTTTATCTGATGAAGTTTACAGGGAATTTGTTTTTGATGGCAAAAAACATACATCAGTGTTAGAGTTTGAACATGCAAAAGAAAGGGTTATAGTTATGGATTCCATTTCAAAGAGATTTTCTGCATGCGGCGCAAGAATAGGTAATATTATAACAAAAAATAAAGAACTGATGAAGGGTATTTTGAAATTGGGACAGGCACGGTTATGTCCTCCAACTCTTGAACAAATAGGAATGATTGAGGGTTACAAACATATGGATGAATTTATGGATGATATGATAAAGGAATATGAAAAAAGAAGAGATGTAGTATATGAAGAAGTTAAATCTATTAAAGGTGTTTTTACTGAAAAACCGGAAGGAGCATTTTATTGTGTTTTGAAACTTCCTATTGATGATGCCGATAAATTTGCAAAATGGATGCTTACTGATTTTGAAGTTGATTCAAAAACGGTAATGATTGCACCTGCTCAGGGTTTCTATGCTTCAGAAGGAAAAGGCATTGATGAGGTGAGAATTGCCTATGTATTAAATACAGATGACCTTAAAGATGCAATAAATATATTAAAGAAAGGAATAGAAACATATCAGAAGTTGAATTGATGTTAATAAATAAATATTATATAAATAAGTTATGGAGAACAAATTGATATTAATTGATAAAGATAATATCTTATTGATAGTTTTGTTTTTACTATTTATTGAAAAAATTCGCACATTTGCTCAAAGGAGCTCTGGAATAGAGGTCGGGATATATAATGAACCTTCACCAAATTCATTATATACCCTTCGGGTTGAGTCCATGCTCCTCAGAGCAAACAGTCCTCACCTTTTCAATTGTAAACATGGTCCTATAATATGGGGTGTTCTTTTTACTTATCTGGATCCTAAGCATGTTGAAGGATTTTTCTCAGCTTACCTAGTATTCCTATAGTAATAATTATCAAAAAATAAATATGTAATTTATTCAAAAAGGAGTAAAGTATGAAAAAGGAATCTTTGAAAAAAACCGATATTGAGATATTTAATGCAATACAGAATGAAGAAGACAGGCAAAAAGGTAAAATAGAACTTATTGCCAGTGAGAATTTTGTTTCTGATGCTGTTTTAGAAGCAATGGGATCTGTAATGACAAATAAATATGCTGAAGGTTATCCGGGAAAAAGATATTATGGGGGTTGTGAATTTGTTGATGATGCAGAGGAAATAGCAATTGAAAGAGCAAAGAAACTTTTTAATGCAGAGCATGCTAATGTGCAGCCGCATAGTGGTTCACAGGCAAATATGACTGCATATTTTTCATTTCTTGAACCCGGCGATACATTTTTTGGTCTTAATCTTTCACATGGTGGTCATCTTACTCATGGTCATAAAGTTAGTTTTTCTGGTTTTCTTTATAATGCTGTGCATTATGGGGTTGAAAGAGAAACAGAAGTAATTGATTATATGAAATTACAGGAATTAGCAAAGGAACATAAACCCAAAATGATAATAACAGGTGCATCTGCATATCCAAGAACATTAGATTTTGGAAAATTCCGTGAAATTTGTGATAGTATTGATGCAAAATTATTAATAGACATTGCTCATATTGCAGGTCTTGTTGCAACAGGACTTCATCCATCACCAATTCCATTTGCTGATGTGGTTACTTCAACAACTCACAAAACATTGAGAGGACCAAGGGGTGGATTAATCCTTTCAAAGCAGGAACATGCGAAATTAGTTGATAAAAAATTATTTCCCGGTATTCAGGGTGGACCATTAATGCATGTAATAGCAGCAAAGGCGGTTGCATTTAAGGAAGCAATGAAACCGGAATTCAAGCAGTATCAGGAACAGGTTCTAAAAAATGCAAAAGCATTATCAAGTGCATTAACTGAAAAAGGATTTAGATTGGTGTCAGGAGGAACAGACACACATCTTATGCTTGTTGATTTAAGACCTAAGGGGGTTACAGGCAAGGTAGCTGAAAAGGCATTGGATAAAGCGGGTATTACTTGCAATAAGAATACTATTCCTTTTGATCCTGAAAAACCATTTGTGTCATCCGGTATAAGATTGGGAACCCCAGCACTAACAACCCGTGGTATGAAGGAAAGTGATATGAAGATTATTGCTGAATTTATTGATAGGGTAATTGTGAATATTGAAAATGAAGATGAAATTGAAAATGTAAAGAAAGATGTTGCTGAGTTTACGGCAAGTTTCCCATTAGTGTGGGGACAGGAGTAAAATCCTTGCCGGCAGTAAGAAAAGAAAGAAAATAACCTTGAATGGATAAGAACAATCAATAAGATGTAGGGGCATATTTGGCATATTTAGCATATTCGGCATATTCTGAGTAATCCGAAGAATATGTTACGCGAGTAATTCGAAGAATATGTTACGCATTAGTAATTCGAAGAATATGTTACGCAAATCATTATCATTGTTTTCTTTTCCCTACATGCTCCTTGAGCATGTTACCTCACACAAGTAAACGGATGAGCTCGCTGCTCTGTGTACGCTACAAACAAGGTAAATGCGCATGAGGTACATTCCGAGTAATTCGAGGAATGTATTGATTATATTGGTTGTCTTCCTCCGCAGAAAAATTGTTTATTCCGCATATTCTGAGTAATCCGAAGAATATGTTAATAATTATTTTTTTTGTTGACATTTTCAATTCTCATTCGTATAATTTATAAAGAACAATGGAGGTCAAAATGAAACGATTAATTATAATCACACTTCTTATAGTTTTTGCATTTATATTTGTGTATCCACAAATAAACACAAAAGATGATGATATGAAAAAGAAAGAAACAATAAGTGAAAAAGAAAATGGTAATGGAGAATCCAAGAGTAAAGATAAAATAAAGGATAAGCAAGAGGAAAAGGATGAAGATAAAGACAAGGATAAGGATAAAGACAAAGACAAGGATAAAAATAAGGATAAGGATAAAATAAAGGATAAACAGGAACAGAAAGATGAAGACAAAGATAAAGATAAGGATAAGAAAAAAGATAAGGACAAAATAAAGGATAAGCAGGAGCGGAAAGATAAAGATAAAGATAAAGATAAGGATAAGGATAAAACAAGGGATAAACAAAAGAATAAAGATAATAACAATGGCAACAATGGAAATAAGTATGGGCATGACAAAGATGACCAAGGCAATCATTATGGATGGGATAAAGACAAAGGAAAATATTATTATAGGGGAAGATACTATGGACCACCTCATTATGGTGCTTCCTCAAGTTCATCAGGATGGTGTCTTTTGGGATGCATGGGTGGAACATTATTTAATGGTATAGGATGTCTTGGTGTAACAGGATGTGCATCATGCTTAACCCTATCAGCACCTCAAATTATTATTGAATTAGATGACAATAAACATACATTCAAAAAGGCATATGTATCAAGAACGAAAAGCACAAGAGTAAAGTCCGCTTTTATTGGAGGTACAATAGGAACAATAATAAATACGACAGTAATAGTTATTTTATCTATAAAGAGTTGGGATAGTATTAGTAATTGGATTAGCAATTTATAGGAATGAATTTTAATTATTTATGTTATCGCTCCCTCACACAATCAACCAGATGCATATTCTGAGTAATTCGAAGAATATGTTACGCATTAGTAATTCGAAGAATATGTTACGCATTAGTAATTCGAAGAATATGTTACGCATTAGTAATCCGAGGAATATATTGATCTTATCGATTGTCTTTATCCGCTTTATGGATTTTTATGTTTAATAGTGTAATGTTTTTTAATGGTAATTATGGAAATGGATTTTAATCTTATATCAAAACACAAGCCATCGGGTGATCAACCGATAGCAATAAAGTCCATTTTAGATGGTATTAACAAAAAAAATAAATTACAGGTATTACTTGGTATAACAGGTTCCGGTAAAACATTTACAATTGCAAATGTTATTCAAAAATTGAATAAACCAACATTAATATTATCACATAATAAAACACTTGCAGCACAACTTTATGGTGAATTTAAAACTCTATTTCCACATAATGCAGTTGAGTTTTTTGTATCATATTATGATTATTATCAGCCCGAAGCATATTTACCTAATAGGGATATGTATATTGAAAAAGAGGCAACAATTAATGAAGAAATTGATAGAATGAGGATGCGTACAACTGCCTCATTATTTGCAAGAAAGGATGTAATTGTTGTATCTTCTGTATCATCTATATATACGCTTGGTGCTCCAAGTGATTATTCAACAGGTATTTTTAGTATTGAAAAAGGAGCGGTTATACCATTTGAAAAATTTCTTGATAAACTTATTACAATGCAATATGAAAGAAACGATATTGATTTTAAGAGAGGGAAATTTAGAGTAGCAGGTGATACAATTGATATATTCCCTTCTTACACAGACACTCCATTCAGGATTATGTTCTTTAATGACGAGATTGAAGATATAAGGGAATTAGATTATATTAATAATTCAATGAAAGCATCAATAGAGACACTTGTTCTTTATCCTGCTTCACATTTTGTTACTCCGCGATATAAAATAGAAAAGGCAATTATTGAAATAAAGAAAGAACTTAAGAATAGAGTAAAAGAACTTAGAATCAATAAAAAAGAATTGGAAGCAGAAAGATTATGGACAAGAACCAATTATGACCTTGAATTAATGAAAGAGATCGGATTTTGCCCGGGTATAGAAAACTATTCAAGATTTGTTGATGGAAGAAAAGCAGGACAAAGACCATATACATTAATAGATTATTTTGGGAAGGATTTTTTAACTGTGATTGATGAATCACATGTAACATTACCTCAGATTAGAGGAATGTATAATGGAGACAGAGCAAGGAAAACGACTTTGGTTGAATATGGTTTTAGATTACCTTCAGCACTTGATAATAGACCATTAATGCTTGATGAATTTGAAAATATTACAAATGAAATCATTTGTATGTCAGCAACACCATCTATTTATGAAATTGAAAAGGCAGATAATATTGTAAAAATGATTATAAGACCTACAGGGCTTATTGATCCTCAAATTATCGTAAAATCCGCAGAAAATCAGATAGATGATTTAGTAGAGGAAATCAATGAAACTGTTAATAATAATGAAAGAGTTCTTGTAACAACATTGACAAAAAAGATGGCAGAATCATTAACAGATTATTTAAAAAACAAAAACATTGATGTAAAGTATATGCATTCTGATATTAATACAATTGATAGGGTTGATATTATCAGAGGATTGAGATTGAAGGAATTTGATGTTCTTGTTGGTATAAATCTTTTAAGGGAAGGATTAGATTTGCCTGAGGTTTCACTTATTGCTATATTGGATGCAGACAGAGAAGGATTTTTAAGATCAGAAACAGCTCTTATTCAAACAATTGGCCGTGCATCAAGAAATATTAATGGAAGAGTTATTCTATATGCTGACAATATTACAAAAAGTATGAACAAGGCAATAACAATCACAGAAAATAGAAGAAAAAAACAAATTGAATATAATAAGGAACATAATATTGAACCAAAGACAATATATAAATCTGCTGATGATATTTTAATTATTACTGAAATGGCTTCAAGAAAAAAAGAGGATATAAAAATATTTGTAGAAACGGAGAATATGTCAAATATTGAGAAATTGGAAATGATAGATAAAATAACGAAAAAAATGCATTCATATGCAGCGGAACTGGATTTTGAACAGGCGGCAAAATATAGGGATATGATCAGGGAAATTAAGAGGAGTATTAAATTATAAAGCAATTAATAAGGATATGAAAAAAGAAATGAATAAAGTAAGGAGATTGTTTGCTTTACTCGCAAGGACAGAAAAAAAATCTACGGATATGCAAACATAACAATCAATGGTTTAATATTGACTTAAATTAAATATATACTATAATTTAGAAATAAAAAATAAACAGGAGGAATTTTGAAAAGAAATGTTGTATCAATTATTTTTATTGCATTAGTAATAATTATTACTAATTGTTCTGTACTTCCTTGGGTTAGCGATATTAATAATATCAGGGATTGGGTGAGAATACCAACGGATGGTGATGAATATAGATATTCACAGAGAGTAAAATACTCAAGTGATGATACTTGGCATGATTTGAATGATTTCACAATAGAGATAACTGATATTGATGAAAAGAGTGATGCTATTTTGATTGAAACACGATATAATGATTCTAATGGTAGGGATTATATTATTATTGATAAGGATGAAAATCTTATTGCATATAGTGATGATGAATATACTGATGAGGATAATGATTTTATAGTATTAAAAACACCAATTGAAATAGGAAATGAATGGTATAATGATTATTATGATTTTGAGATTGAGAGTATAGGGGAATCAATGGAAGTAGATGCAGGAACATATAATGATTGTATTGTAATTTTATTTACAAACGGCAATACTGAAGGTGAAATATGGTATTCTCCTTCTGCAGGAACATATATTTATGAGGATTGTGAATATGATTATGGATACCATTATATTACGGAACTTGAGCAGATAAGAACGGATTAATACATTTAGTTAAATGAGGTGATTATGGAATTATACTGTATAAAGGATTTACCCCAATTATCTGCTAATAGATATGGTGATAAAACAGCAATGCAGAGTAAAAGTGGAGATGCCTTTAAAAAATATTCCTACAATCAAATCAATGAATATTCGGACTATATTGCTGAATATCTATTATCCAATAAAATCAGAAAAGGGGATTCTTTTGCCGTATTGGGAGAAAATAGACCTGAATGGGGTATATCCTATTTCTCAATTGCTAAAACAGGTGCATATATTATTCCAATAGATTCAATGCAAAAAGAGAATGAAATTAAGATCGCATTATCTTTTAGTAAAGCAAAGGGTATTATTGTATCACCGCATTTCCTTGATCTAATAAAAGAGATCAAGGATGAATTACCACATTTGAAATATGTTATATCCATGGAAAATGCTGAACATCCATATGAAATATCATTTGAAGAAGCATTAAAAAAGGGAGAGGAGTTAAGAGTAAAAGGCAATAAAAAACTGGAAAATGTTAAATGTGCACTTGATGATGTATTTGTGATTATTTTTACTTCCGGAACAACAGGCGCATCAAAGGGTGTAATGCTTACAAATAGAAATGTGTCTTATGATGTAATTTTTTCTGAGAAATTGATTGAAGTAACAGAGGAAGATAAATTTATCTCATTATTACCGCTTCATCATACATTTGAAGCATCAGCAGGATTTTTATTACCAATGACATTTGGATGTACAATTACATATGCACGATCCTTAAAATCCAAGGAGATTATTGAGGATATAAGAGATAGCGAATCAACAATAATGCTTGGTGTTCCACTGCTTTTTGAGAAAATCATTAAGGGCATAAGAGGAGCAATTAAAGCATCAATTGGCAAAAGAATGATTATTGGATCAATGATGGGAATAGGAAGAACTTCAGAAGTATTATTTAAAATAAAAATGAGAAAAACAATGTTTAAATCCCTTAGAGAAAAATCGGGTCTTGGTACTATAAGGCTTATGATATCAGGAGGTGCTGCTTTGAAAAAGGAAGTTTCCGAGGGTTTTGAATCATTCGGATTTATTCTATTTCAAGGATATGGTCTTACGGAAACAAGTCCTGTTGCTACTATTAATCCTACAAATGCCTATAAACATGCCTCTATTGGTGTGGCTCTTGAAGGTATTGAAATTAAAATTCATAATCCCAATGAAAAAGGTGAAGGGGAAATAAAAATTAGGGGTCCTATTATTACAAAAGGATATTTAAACAATACTAAAGCAACTGATGAGGTTATAAGAGATGGTTGGTTTTTTACAGGAGATATTGGATATAAGGATGAAGAAGAATATTTTTATATTTCAGGTAGAAAAAAGGCATTGATTGTAACAGAAGCAGGAAAAAATATTTATCCTGAAGAAATTGAAGAAAAACTTAATGAGAGTGAATATATTGAAGAAACACTTATTCTTCCAATAAGAAATTCCAAAACAGGAAGAGAAGAGGTTGGAGCTATTATATATCCCAATCCTGAATTGATTGAAAGAATCATGAAAGAAATGTCGGAAATGGATGGGGAAGAAAAATTGAGAAACAAAATCAGCAGGGAAATTAAAAGGATTTCCTCAAATATGTCATCCTATAAACGCGTTAAACGATTTGTACTAAGATATGAAGAATTTCCAAAAACATCAACTAAAAAAATCAAAAGATATTTATTTAATAATTTCTCTATTGATATTTAGTTTATCAATGGGTTGTAATTATTCATTTTATAAGGGATCTTTACCATACAATAGTCTCACAATTGATAGAATAATTAATGAGACCTATTATACCGGATTAACAGAAAAAATGGAGAATGCAATCAATTCCATTATGCCTGAATATGGGAATGTGCAGGTCATAGAAAACAGCAAAAATATTCTTTCTATTACTATTAATTCATATAGCAAAACACCGTCAAATTATGATACAGGTGGCAATATTATTGCATATGATTATTCCTTAAAATCATTATTTGAAATGAACAATGAAAAGCAAGTAATTAATTCAAGAAAATCTTTTTCAGCAGAGCAATTGGAAGATGTATGACAGGATTCATTGATCAATGTATTAATAACAATATTTATTGATAGAAGC
>CBDUZN010000037.1:0-13075 GCA_965371715.1 uncultured bacterium
ATAGTTTCTTTTCTATTGAAATATAAGCATAAAATAGTATAATATTAGCCAAAATTATAGAATGGAGGACTTGTGACAAAAAAGACGGCTTTGTATGATTTCCATATAAAGAATAATGGTAAAATGGTTCTTTTTGCAGGATATATGTTACCTATTCAATTTAAGGGTATTGCAAATGAAGTGCATTCTGTTAGGAATGATGTAGGGATATTTGATGTATCACATATGGGTGAAATCATTGTTAAAGGAAAGAGAAGAAAGGAGTTTGTTAACTCTATAACAACCAATGATGTTATGATCCTAAAACATAATCAGGTGCAATACACAATGATGTTGTATGAAAATGGCGGCATTGTTGATGATCTTTTGGTTTATAATTTTGATGATAGATTATTACTTGTTGTTAATGCATCTAATGTTGAGAAGGATTATGAATGGATATTGAAAAATAAATGGGATGATATTGAAATTGAAAATATCTCAGATGATACTACTCAGATTGCTTTACAGGGACCATTTGCTCAAAAGGTTGTAGAGAAATTAACCGATTATAATTTGGAGGATATTCCATTCTATTATTCGGTTGAAACAAATGTATGCGACACACAGGTAATTCTTTCAAGAACAGGATATACGGGTGAAGATGGTTTTGAAATATATTTTCCAAATAATGCTGCAGATAAATTATATACTGAGATTATGCAGGCAGGATTGGAATTTAATATTGAATCAATAGGTTTGGGCGCAAGGGATATTCTACGGCTTGAAATGAGATATATGCTTTATGGTAATGATATAACAAAAGACACTACTCCATTAGAAGCAGGATTAGCATGGGCAGTGAAGATTGATAAAGCTGATTTCATTGGAAGACAGACACTTATTGATCAAAAGGAACAAGGCATAAAGAGGCGTCTATGCGCATTTGAAATGCTTGAAAAAGGTATTCCAAGACATGATTATGAGATTTACAGAGAAGATGAAAAGGTTGGATTTGTAACAAGTGGAAGTGTATCTCCATCGCTTGAAAAATTTATTGGACTTGGATATGTTAATGTGCCATATAATAAGATAGGCAATGAATTATTTATAAAAATAAGAGATAAAATGATTAAAGCATTAGTTATTAAACCACCGTTTTATAAAAACGGTTCTCACAGATAGGAGGAAGAATGAACATACCGAAGGAATTGAAATACAGAAAAACACATGAATGGGTGAAAATTGAAGATGGTATTGCAATTCAGGGAATAACGGATTTTGCTCAAAGTGAATTATCCGATATTGCATTTATTGAATTACCTCAGGTAGAAGATAAAGTTAAAACAGGCGTATCTTGTGGTACTATTGAAGCGGTTAAGGCGGTCTCTGATATTTATGCTTCTCTTAGCGGTGAGATCATTGAAACAAATGATAAACTTGGCTCCAATCCGGAAATAATTAATAATTCACCATATACAGATGGATGGTTTTTTAAAATAAAAATTTCTGATGCTTCTGAAATAGACAATTTAATGAATGCAGAAGAATATGAAAAATTTTTAGCAGAAGAACATTAAATCGGAGACAAAATGAAATATATTCCTTCAGGAGATGATGACAGAGAAAAAATGTTGAATCAAATGAATGTTAAATCATTTGAAGATTTGATAAAACATATTCCTGAAAATTTGAAGAACAGGAAATCAAATATTGATAAAGGGATATCCGAATATGAATTAATGAAACAGGCAAAGAAGATTGCAGCAGAAAATAATGGTACAGCATCAATGATGTCCTTTATGGGTTGCGGTGTATATGATCATTATATTCCGCCGGCAATCAGACATATTGTACTAAGACCTGAATTCTACACTGCATATACACCGTATCAATCAGAGGTATCACAGGGAACATTGCAGGTTATATATGAATTTCAATCAATGATAAGCGAAATGTATAGTATGGATATTTCCAATGCTTCAATGTATGATGGTTCAACAGCAACTGCCGAAGCATGTCATATGGCAATGGATATTACAAGGAAAAAGAAAATTATTCTTTCGGATTTGATTCATCCCATTATTAAAGAAGTAATTAATACATATCTTACAGGACAGAATATTGAATATCAATTTGTTAAATCAAAAAACGGTTTATTAGATATAGAGGATTTAAGAAAAAAGGTTGATAATGAAACAGCGGCATTTGTATTGCAAACCCCGAATTTTCTTGGTTTTATTGAGAATATGGATGAAATTTCCGCAATTGTTAAAAAAACAAAAGCATTATTTATTGTGAATCAGAATCCAATGTCTCTTGGAATATTGAAATCACCCGGATTCTATAATGCAGATATTGCTGTTGGGGAAGCACAGGTTTTAGGAATCAGTCAGGCATTTGGCGGACCATTACTGGGAATATTTACAAGCAAAAAAGAATATGCCAGAAAAATGCCGGGAAGAATAATTGGTAAAACAGTTGATACAAAAGGAAGAGATGGATATGTAATGACAATGCAAACAAGGGAACAGCATATAAGAAGAGAAAAAGCAACAAGTAATATTTGTACAAATGAAGGATTATGTCTGTTAATGTCAACTATTTATCTTGAACTTCTTGGAAAAAACGGATTCTATCAGGTATCAAAGGATAGTGCATTATCAGCACATTATTTAAGAGATCAATTAAATGAAATAAATGGTATTGAAATTCTGCTGCCGGAAAATGAATTTTATAATGAATTCCCTGTTAAGATAAATAATCTTACTAAAACATATAAATCAATGAAAGATAAGGGTTTTCTTATGGGAGTAAAATTGGAAAGATTTGGAGAAGAATATAAAGATATGCTTCTTATTGCATCAACGGAAAAACGATCAAAAGAGGATATTGATAAATTTATTAAAGTATTAAGAGGGGTTATTAAATGATATTTGTAACAAAAATGGATATAATATCGGGGAAAACTGATGAGGCAATGGAACTTATAAAATCAGTAAAACCACCCGAAAATATAAATGTGATAAATTTCTATCAGATGTTCGGAAAACCGGATTTCTATTTGATATTTAAAGCACCTGATGAGGATATTGCAATGGATTTTGTTTTGAATTATGCTTCCGCATTAGAGACATCAACATCACTGGGTGTATCAGTTGATGAAATATAATGATTTGAAATTATATAAATATGGAGAAAGATGAATAAAGGGTATTGTCATATTTACACAGGAAACGGAAAAGGCAAAACTACTGCTGCCATTGGGCTTACTATAAGGTCTTTGGGGCATAATAAAAAAGTGGCAATTATTCAATTTATGAAAGATGATAAGAATTATGGTGAATTCCAATATTTACATGATAAAATACTGTTCCTCCAAATGGGAAGAAATGAATTTGTAGATTATGATAATCCTGAAGATATTGATATCAAACTTGCAAAAGAAGCATTAATTAAAGCAAATGAAATTGTACAGTCCGCCGAATATGATTTAGTAATATTAGATGAGATTAATGTGGCTGTTATGTTTTCGCTTATAGATGAGAAATCAGTTTTAGATATTATGAAAAACAAACCGGAAAGTATGGAATTGATTTTAACAGGAAGAGGTGCTACTAAGGAAATGATGGAATTTGCTGATCTTGTTACTGAGATGAAGGAAATAAAACACTATTTTTCAAAGGGTATTTTGGGAAGAGAGGGAGTAGAATATTGAATAATGATACTCTGCTTTCTGATTTTAGACAAGGTGACAAGAAGGCTCTTGCAAGAATCATTACTTTGGTAGAAAATGAAACAGAAAAAGGAATGGAAATAATCAGTCAATTATATGCTGAAGGAAATATTGGTTACCGTATTGGTATTACCGGTCCTCCGGGAGTTGGCAAATCAACAACTGTAAATGCTCTTTTAAAGGAATTATCACTTATTGATGAAAATATCGGTATTATTGCTGTTGACCCATCAAGTCCATTTACAGGTGGAGCAATGCTTGGTGACCGACTTAGAATGAATAATAGTTATGATTATGAAAATGTATTTATCAGATCAGTGGCATCAAGGGGTTCACTGGGAGGATTATCTGCAGCAACAGAAAACATTGCTGTTTTAATGGAAAGATTCGGAAAAAACACACTTCTTATAGAAACGGTAGGAGTTGGACAAAGTGAACTTGATATTATGGAAATCACTGATACTGTAATTGTGCTTCTTGTCCCTGAATCAGGGGACTCAATACAGGCAATGAAAGCCGGGATAATGGAAATCGGCGATATTTTTGTTGTAAATAAGGCTGACAGGGAAGGAGCGGATAGGGCTGTACAATATATAAAAAGCGTACTATCCTTAAATGATAAAAAGGACTGGATGCCGCCTGTTATCAAGATATCCGCTAAAAATGATGACAATGTTAATGAACTTGTAAATAGTATTAAAGAGCATAGGAATTATCTAAAAGCAAATAAATTGCTTGACAAAAACAGAAAATCAAGAAAAATAGAAGAAGTAGAGAATTTGTTAAGAGATATGTTTATAAAAAACTTGAAATTGAACAGAGAGGAGATTATTGAAAGCAAGGAATCTCCATATAAAATAGCAATGAGAATAATGAAGAATATTGAAAAAAAGGATACGGAGGACTTATGGAAAGAAAAATAAGAGTATTGATAGCAAAACCCGGATTAGATGGCCATGATAGGGGAGCAAAGGTTATAGTGAGGGCTTTGGCTGATGCCGGAATGGAAGTGATTTATTCTGGTTTACATCAGACACCTGAAAAAATAGTAAAAACAGCTATTGAAGAAGATGTGAATGTTATTGGTCTTTCGATTTTATCCGGAGCCCATATGACAATTTTTCCTAAGGTACTTAAACTTCTTAAATCTGAAAAACGGAGTGATATTCTATTAACAGGCGGCGGGATTATTCCTGAAGAAGATATGGAAGCATTAATGAAACTGGGTATAGGCAAATTGTTTGGTCCAGGCTCTAAGACAAGTGAAACAATAGATTATATAGAAAAATGGTATAATGAAAATAATAAATAACGGAGGCATATATGCATTTACTTTTATCTGAAGAATTACTGGAAGTGAAGCAATTAGCAAGGCAAATTGCTGAAGAAAAAATTAAGCCAATTCGTGAAGAATTGGATGAAAAGGCAGAATTCCCTCATGAAATAATTAAACACATGGCAAAATCCGATATGTTCCGTGCATTTGTTCCTGAAGAGTATGATGGACTTGGACTTGGCATTTCTGCAATGTCCATTGTAACCGAAGAATTTTCCAGAGTATGCGCAGGCGTTGCTCTTGGATATGCAGGTAGTGGCTTAGGTGCTTTACCAATAGTATTAATGGGTAATGAAGAACAGAAAAAAAGATTTCTTCCATCTATTGCATCAGGTGAAAAATTAGCAGCATTTGGTTTAACGGAAGCAAATGCCGGCAGTGATGCAAGCAATATTCAAACAACAGCAAAAAAGGATGGAGATCATTACATTTTAAATGGAACAAAACAGTTCATTACAAATGGGGAAGTCGCAGGGACTTATATTATTATTGCAAATGCTAATCCTATTAAGGGTATAAGAGGTCTTACTGCATTTATAGTTGAGAAGGGCACAGAGGGTTTTAGTTTTGGTAAGCATGAAAACAAAATGGGTATCAGGGCTTCTGCAACAAGTGAACTTGTATTTGATAATTGTAAGGTACATAAAGATAATATTATTCTTTCTGAAGGTAAGGGCTTTAAAGTTGCTATGAAAACATTAGATTTTTCAAGAATTGGTGTTGGTGCGCAGGCACTTGGTATTGCTCAGGGTGCCTATGAAGCAGCAGTTGAATATGCAAAAGAAAGAGAGCAATTTGGTAAGAAGATTATTAATTATCAGCTTATACAGGCAATGTTAGCGGATATGGCTATGAAAATTGAGGCAGCAAGAGCATTAACATACACAGGCATGGCTTATGTAGATGGAAACGGAAAGGATTATGCCCGTGTCGGAGCAATGGTAAAAACATTTTGTTCAGATGTTGCAATGGAAGTAACAACCAATGCAGTACAGGTTCTTGGCGGATATGGTTATATGAAGGAATATCCGGTAGAAAAAATGATGAGAGATGCAAAGATCACTCAGATATATGAAGGTACTAATCAGATTCAACGTCTTGTTATTGCAAAGGAAATTATAAAGCGAGGCGCAGAAATCACTGATATGTATTAAGAGCAGATAATGAATACTCAAAATATAATTGATGAAATTAAAAATATTATTAATTCGGGTAATACAGTAGAGAATAGATTACAGGAAATTTGTGATTTTCTTCAAAAGACTGTTAAGCCCTTTGATTGGGTGGGATTTTATATTGTATCAAGAAATGATGATAAATTATTAATGCTTGGACCATATAACGGAGAATCAACAGAGCATATAAAAATACCTTTTGGACAAGGCATATGCGGGCAGGCAGCTTCTATGAAAAAGACATTTGTTGTTCAGGATGTATCCAAAGAAAGTAATTATTTAGCATGCAGTGTTGAGGTGAAATCAGAAATTGTTATCCCGATTTTTAAAGAGGATACTGTTGTTGCTGAATTGGATATTGATTCGCGTAAGAAATATGGTATTCATAATTATCATATAAAATTATGTGAAAAAATTGCTAGTATTGTTTCCCCTCTATTTAATGATTATTATAATACTGATAATCAAAGCAAGGAGATAAAATGAATATGCGCTGGGATCTTACTCCTCTCTATGAATCATTTGAATCGGAATTATTTATAAATGAGATGAAAAAACTTGATTCAATATCAAAAGATATTGTAAAGTGGGCAGAGAATAATTTGGATAATTATGATGACACTAAGGGAAAAATTGAACATTACTTGAAATTTGGTATAGAAAGCGATTATCTGATAGATAAATTGTACAGATTTATTCATCTTACTCGTGCAGTAAATAGTATTGATGAGGATGCAAGAAAATATTCCGATATAATAAGAGAAAAAATTTCTTTTCTTACAAAACCCGAAGTAATGTTTATGAAGTGGATGAAAAAGGTTGATGTAGAAAAGGAAGCGGAAAAATCGGACTTAATAAAAGAACATTTATTTATTCTAAATGAAATCAAAGAAAAAGCGGAATATATGCTTAGTGAAGATGAAGAAATATTGGTTTCAGATATGATGAGAACCGGTTCTTCTTCCTGGTCAATGTTTCATAGTACTTTAGTAAGTGACCTTACAGCTGAAATAGATGGAAAGGAAATACCAATTTCTATTGTTAGGTCAATGTCAAGTGATATTAGCCAGAAAAAAAGAAAGAAAGGTTATGATGCGGAGATGAAAGCATATGAAACAATTGCAATGCCATCTTCATATTGCATCAATTCAATAAAAGGAGAAGTGATTTCACTTTCAAAGAAGAGAGGGTATAAATCTCCTCTTCAAATGACATTAAAAGATAGTAGAATGAGCGAGGAAACGCTTAACACTATGTTAAAAGCAATAAAAGGAAGATTGCCGATTTTTAGGAAATATTTTATAAAAAAGGCAAAAATGCTTGGACATAAAAACGGATTACCATTTTATGAATTGGATGCACCAATGGGAAAATCAAATAGGAAATTTACATATGAAGAAGCAAGGGAATTCATTGTTACCAATTTCAGAACATTTAGTGATAAATTAGCTGATTTTGCCGAAAGAGCATTTGAGGAAAGATGGATTGATGCTGAACCGAGAAAAGGAAAAAGAGGAGGAGCATTTAATTCAGGACTTCATAGTATAAAGCAATGCAGAATACTCTGCAATTTCAATAATTTGTTTTCAGATGTATTGACATTAGCTCATGAATTGGGACATGGTTATCATGGATTTCTTCTTTATGATGAAAGTGCTTTAAATGCTTCATATACTATGCCTATTGCTGAAACAGCATCAACATTTTGTGAAACAATTATAATGGATGCTGCACTGAAAAATGCAAATGGAGAAGAAAAGATAGCACTTATTGAAGGTCGCGTTTGTGATGCAGCACGCTTGGTAGTTGATGTTTATTCAAGATTTCTTTTTGAAAGTGAAGTGTTCAAGAGAAGAGAAAATGCATCATTAGGTGTTAAAGAATTGAATGAAATGATGATGAATGCCCAGAAAGAGGCATATGGGGATGGACTTGATCCGAAATACCTTCATCCATATGCATGGACAAATAAGCCGCATTATTATTTTTCTAATATTCATTATTATAATTTCCCTTATACTTTTGGATTACTATTTTCAATGGGATTATATGCACAGTATATTAGAGGTGGAGATGAATTTTTAGATAAGTATGATGAAATACTGAGAAATACAGGAAAGCACGAAATAAAAGATATTACCGCTATGGTGGGAATTGATATTACAAAAGAATCATTTTGGAATGAATCTCTTGATATTATTGAAAAATATGTTGAGGAATTCTTAGAATTATAAGAGAGAGCAATTGCTCTCTCTTTATTATGGTAATGTTATGGAATATTCAATATGGAGTGGGATTGATTTATGCGAAGTACCATAAATATCTTCAAAAACAACATTAACTGCAATAATACCACTTCCTGAATAATCCTCTGTATTATCTGACAAATCAGTATAATATGCATCTCTTTCATTAAGAATAATCTCTAATGCTTCAAGATTGATTGTATCGCTATTTTCAACAAAAACAGGATACAGATACTCAAATGAAGATGATGATATTTCTTCTCCATCCGCATAAACTTCATATTCAATATCAGTTATATATGCTTTATTTTCCATATCAATATAAACGGATAATGAAACAGAAACAGTATCCATTCCTTCATTATGTTCGCCAGCAGTCCATCCATTATCATCAATATCAGGAATACTGAAAGATAATGTACTGCTATAATCAGATAATTTTATAATTGGCTGATCATTATAATATGCAAGAGGTCCAATATTACAGGAGAGGAATGAAATTATTATTATACTAAGTATTATTAGTTTTTTCATTGTAATCTCCTTTTATTGCTTTACAGCAATAATATATGCATAAAATTTTCGAGTATTTGATGTATATCCATTGTCATCATAAAAAGTCATTTCAAAGGTAATTATGCCTCTTCCCACGCTATCTTCATTTCCATCATTTTCATCAATATCCTGAGCATCATGTCCATTAAGATAAACAGGTAAAGTTAAAGTATCTGTTTTATTTCCTTTTAATTCAATTGGTCTTAAGGGAATGTAATTATCCTGTTCTCTGTTTGTTCCATTGTAATCCTCAATTCTCCAATTGATTGATGTGATAAATGCATCCAATCCATTTTCTTCGGAAATAATCAAATCAATATCTGTACTGTCCCTATCATCATAATCCCACACTTCATTATCGCCTGTAGGTATTACAAATCGCAAGGTATCGAGCATTACAATTTCAATAGTGGGATAATGCTCTGAAAAAGATGCTTTATCAACAGAGCATCCCAAAATAAGAGCAATTGTTATAATAAATAATATTAATCGTTTCATAATTATCTCCTTGAATTAAGGTTTCAAAACCCTTATGGAAATATAGAGCGGTACACTTGAATACAATTTTGCTCTTTCATCATAAAATGTTGCATTGATAATCAGAGAACCTGTTCCAACATTATCCTGATGGCCATCAGCTTCATCAAGTTCAATAGCATCATTTTCAGAAAGAATGATATCCAAATCCATAATAAATGTTTCATTCTTAATTGTAAATGGTTTTGCCATTTTTATTGCCTTACTTACAACTACATTATTATTGTTTGAAATAATCATCCAATTAATATCTGTAATATAAGCATCTAATCCGGCGGTTTCCTTAAATTCAATTTCTCTTTCTATTGTGCATATACCATCTCCATTCCACCATCCATCCGGTTCAAGGTCAGGCACATTAAACAGCATTTCTGTTGTATCTGCTTTGATTTCAATCACAGGTTTAAAATCATAAACCGGAATATTTTGTAATGAACAGGAAGCAAGAAGCAGAACAAAGAAGAAAAATAAATATCTTTTCATAAGACCTCCATTTTTTTACTATACTAAACAGATTTTATTCTTAGTCAATAGGAGAGGGGAGATGCTCGAATAAGAAGCCGACAATCAAAATAAGAAGTTAATAATCAATGGTCATTCTGGAAACTATCCATGCTCGTCTGGTGAAGAATCTCATCTTTTTTTCTTTTCCCCTGCCAGTGTACCAGTTACTGCTTCTTTTTGCTCCGTCCCCGATTTATTTCCTCTATTTGATATGTATTATATGGAAAAAAAGTTTACACAACTATTGACAAAAAAAATAACAATGCTATATTATTAGTAATAAACAGGAGATTTTATGACTCATAATATTATTAAACTATTAAGAGAAGAAAATGACTTATCTCAGAAAGAAGTGAGCAGTTACCTTGGAATCTCACGACCTTCATACAGAAATATTGAAAATGGTGAAAAGAGTTTAACAATTGAACAGGCAAAAACCCTTGCCGCTTTTTATAATATTCTGGTAGAATCATTTATTCATGGAAAGATTGAGAGATATGAACTCAATATTAAGTCCAAAGTAAAGGTGAATACTAAAAAGAATCAAATGCGTATTAGTATTCCTCAGAAAAAAATAGATAAATTCAAACAAATATTACTCTATATTCTAAAAAAAGTTGGCGGAAAACCTAATATTGGTGAAACGGTTATTTATAAATTATTATATTTTATTGATTTTGATTATTATGAAAAATATGAAGAACAGATTATGGGTTTAACTTACATTAAAAATCATCATGGACCTACACCTGTGGAATTTAAAAAAGTTATTGAAGAAATGAAAACGAATGGAGATATAGAAAGTATTAAAAGTCGTTATTTCAAATATGAACAGAAAAAAATCATTGCTGTTAAAGAACCGGATTTAAAACATTTAGAAAATGCCAGAGAATTAGAACATATTAATGAGGTATTAAAGCGATTATCCGATAAGAATGCTTCAGAACTAACAATATATTCTCACAAGGATGTACCATGGATAACAGCAGAGGAAGGCAAAAAAATTGAATATGAATCTGTTTTTTATAGAACAGACGAAACATCTGTAAGGGAATATGAAGATTAAATATGCTGATACAGAGAAATTCACAAAGGAATTTGAGAAACTAAGAAAAAAATATAGGAGTTTGGCTGAAGATTTAGAAAACGCAAAGAAAAACGCAATTGAATTATTACATATCAAAAGTACTAATAATAATTCCTGTTTTCTAATAAAGAGAAATGAAAAGAAGAAAGTGGAAATTTATAAATTGAAAAAATTTGCCTGCAAAGCAATGAAAGGAAAAGGTGTAAAATCAGGAATAAGGATCATATATGCATTCTTCAACAAAACACATGAAGTGCGATTCATTGAAATATACTATAAAGGAAATAAGGAAAATGAAGATAAAGAAAGAATAAATGAATTCATCAGGCAAATGAACTAATGTTTGCTCCATAATTTTATATCTTTTCTCTCGTGACATATTCTTGTACGGGCAGTCAAGTACTTGCTCATTATCCAAAATGCCATAATTCCGTGCTCCGTCCCCAATATATTTAATAGAAATCAACAAAATCAACGAGCGTCCCTTATTAATACTTATTAATACTTATTAATACAAACATAATGATAAATCCGGAGGGGACGACTTGGTTTTTCCCTTTAAAAAAATTTGGTGAGTTAGCATGCAACTTAAATACGAAAGAACCATTTAATGCTTGACAATGTAAAGAAAAAGTACTATATTTAGTATATAAAAAAGTACTAAAAAAAGACATGAGGAGTAAAAAATGAATAAAATATATGCAGAGCAGGCAACAAGTATAAGTGAATTAAAAAAAAGTCCTACAAAAATTATTGAAAAGTCAGGGAATCAATCCACTGTAATATTAAATCATAATCAGCCAAGTGCTTATCTTGTACCAAAAATATTATTTGAAAGGATGATGGATATTATTAATGATTATATGCTTAGTAAATCTGCGCAGAAAAGATTAAATGAGAAAAACAAAATAGTTGAAGTTGATATTGAAGAATTATAAATTATTCTTTGATGAAAAAGCATTGAGAGAATGGAATGCTTTGGATAATACTATTAGAGAACAGTTTAAGAAAAAATTAAAAGAACGACTAATCAATCCCTGTATTCAGAAAGATAAATTATCCGGAATTGCAGATGTTTATAAAATAAAATTGAGAGAAACGGGATATAGATTAGCTTATCGGGTGAACATAGAAAATTTGAAAATCATAGTATTTGTAATTGGTAGAAGAGATAAGAAATTAATTTATAAAAAATTGCAAAGTAGATTATAGGAAAAAGATTGTAGGGACGCAGGTGAATTTTTCAGAGGACGGTGCAAGAAGAAGTCGATGGTCAATAGTCGATAGTCGATAGCGGAGACCATTTGGCAATAAGAAGGCACATAACGATGTGCCTCTATGGATTTCCAAGGGACGCTCGTTGATTTTGTTGATTTCCAGGGAATTACAAAAAAGATAATTATACTTTAAAAATTGAATGAAATGGTTTATAATAAAACATAATAAATTTGGAGAAAAAAATGAAATTAATTAGAGAAAAGAATCCTAAACTTTTTGCAGATAGGGTTTTACCAATTCTTGAACAGAACGAAGCGATTAATAGTCTTATGATTTGGATCATATTAGGAGCTATAAAAGGAAATTATGTTGATGAAAATATATATTTTGCATATATGGAAGATTCCGGAAATATTGTTACAGTAATTGTGATGACTCCTCCTTTTGGGCCTGTTATCTTTTCAAATGAAGAAGATTGTAATAATTCTTTAAGAATAATTATTGAAGATATAATAGAAAATGATTATGAAGTAAATGATGTATTAGGAAGAAAAAAAGAAGTCAAGCGATTTGCAGAGATATATTCGGAAATGACAAATAAAAAAGCATCAATATTTATGAATATTAGAATATAAAAATTGACTGAATTTAATAATATAGAGTTTTCAGAGGGATTTTTCAGATGCGCAAATATGAATGATT
>CBDUZN010000038.1:0-12963 GCA_965371715.1 uncultured bacterium
TGGTAAATTCATTTCAGGAGTTATTGATAAATCAAGAAAAGAAATTATCAGAAAAAAGATTATAAATGATAAAAAGCGTTTGGATGACAGGGATTTTGATCAAATAAGAAATTTGGAATGTGAAATCGGATTATTGCCGAGAACACATGGTTCTGCTCTTTTCACAAGAGGTGAAACACAGGCAATTGTAGGATTAACACTTGGCACTTCCTCAGATGAACAAACTATTGAGGAACTTATTGGAGAAACATCAAAATCATTTATGCTGCATTATAATTTCCCACCATACTGTGTTGGTGAAGTATCTTTTCTGAGAGGTCCGAAAAGGAGAGAAATTGGTCATGGTTATCTTGCTGAAAAAGCATTGGGTGCAATAATTCCATCTGAGGATGTTTTTCCTTATACAATAAGAATTGTATCAGATATACTTGAATCAAATGGTTCTTCCTCAATGGCAAGTGTTTGTGCAGGTTCATTGGCATTAATGGATGCCGGTGTACCAATCAAAACCCATGTTGCAGGTATTGCAATGGGACTTATAAAGGAAAATGATGAGATCATAATTCTTTCTGATATTATGGGTGAAGAGGATCATTATGGAGATATGGATTTTAAGGTAGCAGGTACAAAAGATGGAATTACGGCTCTTCAGCTTGATACAAAGATACAGGGAATTTCATCTGATATTTTGAAAAAGGGTTTTATGCAGGCAAAGGATGGTAGAAAATTTATTCTTCTAAATATGGAACAGGCAATAAATAGTCCACGCTCATCAATAAGTCAATATGCTCCACGACTTCTTTCCTTTATGATAGATAAGGAAAAAATTGGAGCAGTAATAGGTCCGGGTGGTAAAAACATTAGAGCAATTATTGAGGAAACAGGTGTGAAAATTAATATTGATGAAGATGGCAAGGTTACAATTGCAAGCGAAAACGAAGATGCTCTTTTGGCTGCAAAGGCAAAAGTTGATTTGGTAACAAAAGAAATTGAATCAGGAGAAATCTATGATGGTAAGGTTGTTAAAATAATGGATTTTGGAGCATTTATTGAACTATTGCCTGGAAAAGATGGTATGCTGCATATATCCAAGTATTCACATGAAAGAATTAAACATCTTAATGACCATATCAAAGTAGGAGATAGAATGAAGGTTAAGGTTATTAATATAGATGATAGGGGTAGAGTTAATCTATCCAGAAAAGATCTATTATCTGCCCCTGATCATTCGAAAGATATGGGTGATAGTAAACCTTATGATAAGGATAAAAATAGAGAATGAAGCAATTAGTAAAATGCTCCAAAATAAACAATGGATCTCTTCTGATAACAGAAGAGATCCCACATCTCAGTTCATCAGTTTTTGGGATTTTTGTTAGAATTGGTTCTGATTATGAAACAGTTAAGCAAAATGGAATTTCCCATATTATTGAACATATGTTATTTAAGGGAACAAAACTAAGAGATGCAAAAGAAATTGCTTTGGAAATTGAATCATTGGGTGGAGTAATAAATGCATATACATCAAGAGATCATACCAGCTATTATTTTATTTGTCTTCCCGATGTATTAAGTAAGATACTGAGTATTTTTCAGGATATGATGTTTAATTCTTTAATTCCAGAGGATCAGCTTGAAAGAGAGAAGATGGTGATTTTGGAGGAATTACATTCAGCAATGGATGATCCTCAGGATATTGTATTCCAGAATCTAAACAAATTGATGTATCAAGACACCCCTTATGAGAAAACTATTTTGGGAACGGAAAAAACAATAAAATCAATCACAAGAAATGATATTATTAATTTTATGAATAAATATTATTCAAATAGTAATATTTTTCTTTCCTCTGCAGGTCCTAATACACATGAAGAAATCAAGAAAATAATAAATTTTAAAAACATTAATATTAAATCATCCAAAATTATTCGTAGAAAAAGAGTATTTGTGCAAAAAGGTCAGTTTAAATATGCATATAAACCAACATTATCCCAATTGCATGTTACAATGGGAACCAAAGGCGTAAAATTTGAATCAGATGAAAAATATTTATTATTATTACTTAGCGCAATATTGGGTAGTGGTATGTCATCAAGATTATTCAGAATATTGAGAGAGGATATGGGAATAGTATATGAAATTTATTCATTCTTGGAATCGTTTTTTGACTCAGGTGTATTTGGATTATATTTTGTATGTGATGCTAAAAATTTTGAAAAGGCAATGAATGCAATAAAAAATGAATTTAATAATATTATGAAAAATGGTATTAGTGATGAAGAGATACAAAAAGTAAAAACGCAGATTATATCAAGTAGTCTTATCAGCTTTGACACATTAAGCGGCAGAATGAGATTTCTTGCAAGATCAATGCTTTATAATGGAGAAATAACATATTTGGATGAATCCATTGAAAAGATAAAAAGTATTGATAAGAATCAGCTAATTAGAACAGCAAAAAAATATTGTAATTTTAATGATTTCAATGTTTCAATAGTTGGTAATAAAAGGAAATTTGTATGGAAACCATAGATGTAAAGATAGAACTAAGAAAAGGGACAAAGCCTGTATATATGACAAAAGGTTCATCAGGAGCAGATATATTTGCATCTGAAAACATAACTATTAAATCAAATAAAACTGAATTGGTAAAAACAGGTATTTTCCTTGAAATCCCTTATGGATATGATTGTCAAATAAGACCAAGGAGCGGATTATCCTACAAAAATAAAATTATTATTCTAAATGCACCTGGAACAATTGATAGTGATTACAGAGGAGAAATTAAAATTATTATGCATAATCTTTCTAATAATGACTTTACTGTAAAAGCAGGAGATAGAATAGCACAGTTGGTATTTGCTCCTATTGTAAGAGCAGATTTTGTTGAGTTAAAAATCAATAGTACAAAAAGAAATGCAGGTGGATTCGGGCATACAGGTGTAAATAATAATGATTAGATATTTCTTATTCAGATTATTAACAGTATTTATTCCATATATATCTTTTTTAATAATTGATATGTTTTCAGAAATTATAGGTTCATTGATTTATTTTTCCGGGAATTGGAGGATAAATACAATGCAGAATAATTTAGCAACAATTAATGCGGAAAATGGGAATATAAGAAAGACATTTGTTAATATGATTGCAAATTACTGTGATTTCATCAGGTTTTATTATGTAAAAAGAACAATTCTTGGAAAATTAACACAAATAAAACCAGCAATTGTGCCTGAAACAGATGAGAGATTTATTCTATTAACGGGTCATTTTGGCAATTGGGAACTTGGCGGTTTATTTATTACATATTGTGGATACAAAATGGTAACAATTGCTGAGAGTACAGGTCCAGGAGAAAAGATGTATCAATTATTTGCGAATATGCGGTCAAGAGAAAATTTGAAGATTCTAAGACTTGAAGACCCGGCAATTGCTCAATTGCTTAATGAATCTATTGATAAAGGATTAAATCCTGCATTACTTTTAGACAGAGATATAACAAGAACAGGTATTTCTGTGCAAATGGGGAATAGAAAAGCATTGATTCCCAAGGGTCCATATTTTTTTAGTAAGAAACATTTACTTCCAATGCAATTGGGAATATTTTTTAGGATTAAGCATAAAAAATATAGATATACTACATCAATTGTACCAGTAAAAACAGTATTTAATATGAAATCTGATGCTCAAGAAGCAATAAATTCATTTATAGAAATAATTAAATTGAATCCTTATGAATGGTTTGCATTTGATATAAATTGGGAGGTATTATGAAAAGCAATGAAAGAATAATTGACCCTGATAAGAAGAAACTTAAAATACTGATAGTTTCTGATATGTATTATCCATTGCCGGGAGGTATTCCGGAACATATTCACAATTTATACCTTGAAATGAAAAAAATGGGTCATACTGTTCATATTCTTACAGGTAAATCATTTAGTGATAATACTAGAATCTCATCTGATATTAAAAGATTTGGATATTCAATTAGTGTGCCTGCAAATAAATCATTTTCACAGATTACAATAGGAATTGCAATGTTTAAAAGGGTAAAAACATTACTTGATAGAGAAAACTATGATATTGTGCATATACATGGATCCCTTGCACCAACATTACCTATTCTTACGCTGTATTTTTCGAAAACTACAAATATTGTGACATTTCATGCTGCTCATAATCATTCAATTGGCTATGCTGCATTAAAGTCACCACTTTCAAAAATGTTTAGACGCATTCATGGATTAGTTGCTGTTTCAAAAGAAGCCGAGAGGTCAGTTAGTAAATATTTCCCAGGAGATTACAGGATTATTCCAAATGGTGTAAACATCAAAAGATTCACTCCACAAAATCAAAAGCTTGAGAAATTCCTTGATGGGAAAATCAATTTATTATTTGTTGGAAGACATGATCCAAGAAAGGGTATCAAATATTTATATAAAGCAATGGATTATATTATTGAAAAGCATAAAAATGTGCGACTTATTATTGTGGGCAAAGGGGTCTTAAAAAATTATTATAAAAAAATGATTAGTGAAAATGCGATGAAATATATTGTTTTTGAGGATTATGTAGATTCAGAGCTAATCCCTTTGTATTATAGAACTGCGGATATATTTATTTCTCCGGCAACTGGAGGAGAGAGTTTTGGAATAGTGCTTTTAGAATCAATGGCATCAGGGACTCCTTTGGTAGCCAGTCGTATAAGAGGTTACAGGCAGGTTGCAAAACATAAATTCAATGCATATTTTGTAAAGCCAAAAGATCCCAAGGAACTTGCTGAGGGTATTATAAATATTATTGAAAATGATGATCTTAGAAAGAGCCTAATCTCAAATGGAATAGAATCCGTAAAGAAGTATTCATGGAATAATGTTACAAATCAAGTATTGGATTATTATAGAGAAATTATGAGAGAAAGAAAAAATGAGAAAGAGAAGAAAATTGGATGAATCATATCTGATTATTTTACTAATTCCAATATTTTATATTATTGGATGGATAATATGGTATTTCAGCACAGGTGGCATTCCATATAACTTCCCCAAAATTATTAGTTTTCATAAGATATCCAATAGGCCAGAATTTGGTGGTACATTTTGTACAAATAATCAATTCAAAAGATTTATGGAATTTTTGAAGAAAAATCAATATATCACAATTGATTTAGAAAAACACATGGAAAATTATAATAATAAAACAGTATCAATATTTTTTGATGATGCCTATGAAGAAATCTTTGATAATGCATTTCCTATAATGAAGAGTTTTGGACTTACAGGAGTTATTGCTCCTATTACGGGTTTTATAGGCGAAAAGAATTTGTGGGATAGAGGCGGTGGAGTATTCAGGCATATGAACAAGGAGCAAATTAGAATTTTATCTGAAAATGGTTTCAATGTAATTTCCCATACTATGACGCATAGGGATTTAAGAAAGTTATCCGATAAAGAACTTCTATATGAAATGAGTGAATCAAAACAGATTTTAGAAAGTATAATCGGAAAAAAAGTTGATTATATTTTATATCCATATGGGCTCTATAATAATAGAGTTAAGCATTTTGCGAAAAAAGTGGGTTATAAAGGTGCTTTTGCATCTTATAACAAATCCAATAGAGTAATAGATGAATATGCAATAGGAAGAAATACTATGTATATTATTGATAATGTATTTGATTTAAAAATATTAATTGAAAGAAAATCACTTTTATTATACGGACATGAGGAAACAAAGGGTCGTATTATAAATTGGTTCTCAAGATTTTCGGAGGTAATAAAAATTTGAAAAAATCAAATTTTTCTGATTATATGTTTCTTTTACGACCATCAATTATGATTGCTTTATGGACATTCTATTTTGCAGGAGTTTCATTGGCTTTTAGAATTAATGGACTTAGTTATTTTAATAATAACTATAATGCAGGAATGATTATTGTTACGCTTATTATGTACTCCATTCTAATGGGCAGTGTCTATGTGATTAATCAAATTGTGGATATTGATACTGATAGATTAAACGGGAAATTATTTATTCTATCAGATGGTATTATATCAAAACAAAATGCAATGATTTATGCTATTATGTTAGCAATTATTTCAATTGCAGGAATATTAATAATGTCGCAAGCAACATTTGTAATGAAAATACTATTTTTATTATCATTTATACTTGGAGTAATGTATTCTGTTAAACCCTTTAGTCTAAAAAGGAGACCATTTGTAGATTTACTTGATAATGTGATTGGATATGGAATGATTGCGGTTATTATAGGATTTGAATCAACTGGATGTTCATTTAAAATGGAATATCTACAAAAATTATTTCCATATATTTTTTCAATGGGCGCAATATTTATAAATACTACTTTAATGGACTTTGAAGGTGATAAAGCGGTTAATGCAAAAACAACAGGTATATTTCTTGGCTATAAAAAAGCATCATTATTATCATCTGTTCTAATGTTTTTTGCTATTATATCCGCATTTAATTCAGCCGACAAGATAATGATTTTTTGCTCAATGTACTCATTACCATTTTTTATATATAATGCAGTAAAGAGAAGTAAGAAAACAGTAGATATAAGTGTGAAATTGACTGCCCCGATTTTAACAATTATTTTGAGTATCTGTTTTCCATATTTTTTGATTATGAATATTATAGTATTGATTTCAATGAAAATTTATTATAGAAAAAGATTTAATATTAGGTATCCAATATGAAAAAAACAATAATTATACTTATTACTTTAGCAGTCTTTATTCTTTCATGGTCTTCTGATTACAATAAGCATATTAATAATATACTACATTATTTGTATATGCAGGATTATGAAAAAGCAAATATACTTTCCGACTCACTTATAGAATTATATCCTGAATCGCCTATTGGGAAATATATGAAATTTTCTATTATAAATACATATATGAGTGATTTCGAAACTGATACTTTAAAGAATGAATTTTTTGAAATTTGTGAGGAAATAATAAAATACAGAAATAGCAAGGATGCAAATATACTATTTTTTGTAGCTGGAGCATATTTTCAGAAAGCGTCTTTTTTTGCAATAAAAAGGAATTACTTTGAAGCAATCAAATATGGATTACAGGCAAATACATATTTTGATAAATCGCTAAAAGTTGATGAAAAATTATTTGACGCCTACCTTGGAAGTGGACTTGTAGATTATTTCAGAGGAAGATTTCATTTAAAATTTTGGGGCAATAATTCATCAGGGAAAAACGCAATAAAGATAGCAGCCGAAAAGGGATTATTCTCGAAAGTGCCTGCAATGGATATGCTTGCGATATTATATCAGACAGAAGGAAAGTATGACAGTGCGATGATTTATATAGATAAATTGAGAGCTCTTTATCCTGAAAACAGAATGTTTATGTTTACCGAATATAAGATACTAAACAGTACTAAGGATTATGATAATGCTATTATTCTATTAAGTAAATTAATGGAAAATATTCTCAAGAATCAGGATAAAACATTTTATAATATTGCTTATGTGTATTATGAGTTAGCATTTTGTTACCATTCAAATGGACAGAGTAACGAAGCAATGGAAATGGTAGATAAAGTAAAATCACTGAAAATTTATATTGAAAAAGATAAACGCATAAAAAAAATCATTGAAAAAGCAAAGAAATTGGAAAAGAAATTAAAATGAAAAAAAATCTTCTGATTTCCTATTATTTTAATCCTCCATATCGGTTTGGCGGAGGAAGAAGAATGGAGTTTTTTAGAAGATACCTACTAAAAAAGGGAATAAAAACTGATATTATATCATCCGGATATATAAATATTGATGGCAATGAAACGATTATTCAGGAACCGATTGTTCTAAACAATTTAAAAAGAAAGTGGAAATTTATAAGAAAATATAATTTATTACCTGATGCTTTGTTTATCTGGTCACTAAGAGCTGCTAAAAGAACAATAAAGATTCATAAAAACTATGACTATTTAATCATCTCATCCCCACCTCCGTCAATAATAATGGCATTTGTATTAAGAATGCATATTAGAAGAAAAATTATAATTGATATAAGGGATTCATGGTATAATGGACCACATCAAGAATATGGTACAGTAATAAATAGAATGATTGATAGATTAATGGAGAAAATATGTTTAAGTAAATTCAATAAAATCATTACTGCTACAAAAACAATTTCAGCATATATAAAAGATAGATATGGTAAAAATCCTTTAACAATATATAATATGCTTGATAAAAATGAAGCATTGAAAATATCTTCCAAATCAAAAGCAAAAACCCTATTTTATGGTGGAAAGGTTGACAGGGTAAGATATAATGAAAAATTCTTTAATATGCTTCAAAATGAGAAAGATATTACATTAAGATTTGCTGGTATTGATGAATATGGTATTAGTAAATTTAATAATGTTGAATATCTTGATATTATAAATCGCAAGGATTTTGTGAAGGAAATGTGTTTATGTGATGTCTCATTAATTACAATTAATTATTATATAAAGAATCCTCAGGAAATTTTTACAAGTAAAATATTTGATATAATACTTGCTAAAAAGAAAGTTCTATATATTGGTCCAAAATGTGAATTATCTGAATTCATAAATAAAGAGAAAATTGGTATTGCTGTAACAGATAATAATATTGAATCAATAAAAGATGGATTAAATGCAATTTTTATTAATGATTATTCAATAAATGATGAACTTATTGAAAGATTTCATTTTGAAAATGTATTATCAAAGATTTTCTTACTCTTCTGAACAGCATACTTAAACATTGGTGGTCCGTAGAAATCAGTAATTATAATTGATGCAATTGCAATAGTTTTCAAATAATTGCCTGTTTCCGCCATATTATACTTAATAAAAATATTTTCAATTAAAATTGCAAGTGCAAGGGTAATCCCGGATTGATTGATTAATCCCATCCATCCATATTTCATAGTAAATTTATCAATATGAACTGCTTTTCTTGCAATACGAAATGATACTAAAAGAAAAACTTTTCTTAGAATTAGTAATATGATTACCAGCAAAATAACACTTGGTACAACTGAAACATCAAGAACTGCACTTGCAAGCGGGAAAAACAATATATATACATATGGAGCACTTATACGTAAATTATTTGTGAAATCCCTGTTTTTTTCAGAAAAGTTTTCAATAAAGAATCCTGCAATAATACCTGCTATAAGAGGATTGATATGAATAATATTACCAACAAAGGATATAAAGAAAGCAAATATTAGTATAAAAACAGATGTATTGATTTTAATATATTTCATATATAATGTGAATATTAATGCAACAATAAATCCAATAAACATTGATCCGATTAATTCCATAAGTATAGGGAAGAAATGTATTATTGAAAATCCGGATGTGCCTGCAAGGGATAATTCTACTAATGCAGTAACTACTGTAAAAAGGAGCACCAAAATAACATCTTTAATTATTGTAATACCCAAAATAGTATAAGTGAATTTATTTCTCACTCCCGATTCATTAATGATTGCAATGGTTGTAACAGGGGATTTGGCTATTTCAAAAACTGCTAGAAATATTAATACATAAATAAAACCTGTTCCTGCAACAATCATACCTTTAATTATTGGGCTTAATGCATAAAGAAATAAGAATGTACCAATAGATGATATACCGATTATCAACATTGTTACAGTAAGAATTTTTTTAAAATCCTTTTTCAGAATTTTTATAGCCATCTCGCTGCCTGCCTGTAAACCAATGAATGTGATTGCAAAATAATCTATTAATTTAAATTCCTTTATATAGTTTTCAGGACTAAGTCCAAAGGTGAATGGACTTATAATTAATCCTGCAACCATATATCCGGTAATTGCAGGAAGATTAAATCTTCTGAATAAGCGTCCATTAAATATTGCAATTAAAATAATAAATCCAAGACTTAAAAATGGTTTAAAGGGGATTGATAATTGACCAAGTAAGTAATATAGGAGTATTGATAACCCTAAGAAGAAAATCTCAGTTAATATCATCAGCATACATAACTCCGGATTGTATAATTTGACTTAGAAGCATGAATATCACAGCTCCTGTAAATAGTGTTTCATTAATTAATCCAGCTAATAGTAAAGAGAAAAATCCTATAAATTCAAAACCGCTTATACCGGAAGCAGATGGTGCTTTTTTATAATTACCAAACAGAAAACCATATATTATTGTAGAAAACAGAATTTTCACTAAAAGCAGTACAACAAATAAAATAAAAGTAATCAAATCAAATCTAAGATAAGTGCCTGCTATTAATAAAAGAAGGAAATATGCTGGTTTCTCAGTATTAATAAACATATTATAGTACATATCAGGATACTTTTCTGTCATATTTGTGATAGTGAATGCAAGTAGAAATGCTATGAACATTGATAAAATCCCATAATGCGTTGAAAAGGGTATATATACAAGTAATGATGCAAAAACAAATAGTATCCATTCTGTTTTTTTCAAAATAATTGTTAGATAACTCATTAATATTACAAAAACTGGGATACTGACTATAAATATAAATATTGTATTATTAAATGGAATATTACCAAATAGTATGCTTGAAATAAAATAAATTGCATAAATCAAAATATAAATAATTGGAGAAAATAATCCTGCATGAACTATATGTCTTATATATCTGGATTTTGTGAAACTAACAAAAGTGAATGAACTACCTGAAAGAAAAACAAATAACATAAAAATATTTATTGAAAAATTATTATTTATTAAACCATAAACTAAGAACATAATTAAAGAGGAACTGATAATTGAAGCAAATGATATTGGGAATAATCTGTTAGATAATCGTTTAATGAATTTATATCTATATTGAAGTGATATGGTGAAAACAATAAATGAAATAAGCATTATTGAAAGAATTTGCTTATAATTCATAAAATTATGATTAGATGCAATAGGAGCAAATTTTGATGATAAATATCCTAATGAAAGAAAGAATACTTCCGAAATGAAGAAATAATAGCGTGTTCTTTTGCTTTTATTCATAAGAATATATGTAAGTAAAAATACAGCAATTAAAGAAATAAATACAATTAAAAAGAAATATTTCATATTATCATTATAATGAATGTTTTTGATTTAACAAGAGAATAATAATGAAATTATCGATGCTATTAATTAAACAATAATATATTTATATTTCAACATAAAGTTACTGTATTATATCAAGATAAAAATATGGTATAAGGCCGGGCCTTGACATTTTGACATTTTTGATAGCTCCTGATGTACCAATATTGTACACAATAATATGAAAATTGTCAATATGTAGTGTTTTTTTATTAATTTAACTAAAATATAAAATTATTTTTGAATAATACTGTCAAAATGTCAAGGCCCGGCCTTAATATTTATTAAATGGAGGTTGATTATGTATAACAAGAATTACAGTGTAATTTTTTTGATACATATACTGTTGGATAAGGTAAAAAACTGCTAATGTAACTTCAGCAATAGGATGAGTTAGAGAGTTATTAAAGAAAAAATGTTTGGTATGAATATTGTTTATTAGATTGATGTACAAGGAGGTGCGTTATGAAAAAGAAATTAATGAAGCAATTATTAATGAAACAAGTATTATTATTGTGCTTATCAGTTTTACTATTTGTTATTGTTATGAGTGAGGATTATATTTTAATTCACGATGATGCAGATATGAATATTCCAGAATCAATGTTGAGCTGGTCAGGAGCTGAATATCGTGCAGTTAAGGTATATGTTTAAGAGCCATGTACTCTAAAGACATTTTATTGGGGAAGAACAACAGTTAATAATGAGATTGACACAATTTTTATATGGAAAAATAATCCCTATTCAGATGGTCCATACAAGGATTCAATTATTTTTTCAGCTTCTGTTGCTATTAATTCAGGAGGACCGGAAATAAGGTTCTATGATTTTACAGAAACAGTGATAGTGGATCAAATCTTTTGGATAGGAATCTATGCACAAACAAATAATACCCCTCCCAAGCGATCATTAGTATTATCAGATACAATGGCAGTTGATTCAGGTGGAAATGTGAATAGCTGGTTTTTAAATGGGACTATATGGTATCCTCTTGAAGATGCACAGAGTGGGAAAACAGGTGATTATGTTATAAGAGCGCTTGTTAGTGGACCAACAGGGATATTAACATATATCAAAAAGGATAAATACATTATTCCTGAACAAACATCAAAAAAGATTACAACTAATCCTATAATGTATAATTATTATAATGCAAGTATTGATTTCAAAACCGATGCTGATATTGCAGTGTTTGATATTTTAGGCAGAAATGTAATTAATGGTTATTATTATAAAGGGAATTCATTAAGATTAGATATTAGGAATGGTATATATTTTGCAATTGCTCAAAATGGATTTTTTAGGAACATTATAAAAATTATTGTAGCAAAAAAATAATTTAAAATTTTCTAAATTTCTTTTCTAAGTAGATTCAATATGGAAGAGGGAATATCGGATATTTTATCAAGTAATGAAATAGCTGTTTCATAATAATATAATGATGTTTTAAGAGAATATTGTTTTTTGTGTTTTTCAGCAATTTTAATACATAAAGGAAGTGCTTTATCAAATATATTACCTGATATCATATGAGCTGCAATAAATTCATTGTTTCGCCTAATCTGCTTTTTATTAATAAGATTTATAATATGAATATGCATATCTCGTCTTTCACTAAAAGGGATTGCATTATATATAGATTGCCTGATTATATGATTTCTAAATTCCAATCTATCATTTGTTTTATCAATAATATCAATATTCTCAAAATTCATATTATAAGAGCTAATATTTGAAATAATTTTGTATTCATCAAGAGTGATATTGTCACCAAATATTGACATAATACGCAGCATTTTTTTCATTTTTACTGGTAAATCATCAATTCTCTGA
>CBDUZN010000039.1:0-12769 GCA_965371715.1 uncultured bacterium
TTGTTTTAAAAATGTAAAAAAGTATTACTTATATTCAGGATATATAGTTGCTCCAGCTCTTATTTTTGGGCTTGAATTAAATTATAGCAGAGGATATGGAGATGAAGTTTATTATCCATATGTTTATCCCAATTCAATTATAGATAATATAAGAAGGGATTTTATAGGCGGAGGAATATATTTTAAATTATGTAATACTAAGAAAAATTTTAAAAAAATACGCTTTGATCCATATTTAATGATTAAAATAGCAGGTTGTTCTGAGATTCGCAGTTCGTCACCTTATAGTGAATTATGGGATAAAAAGTTAACAATCTGGTACACTGGTCTATATATTGGATTTAATATTAATAGATGAGGAGGTAGGAAATGAAAAAGACGATATATATTATTCATTTTACCATTGCAATACATTTAAAAAAGAATATACTTATTTATAGGGTAAAAACAGAGGAGGATGCTATGAAAAAGATAATATTTATTATGATATTAACTATATTAATTGGTTTGTTTGTATATTCAAATGAAGAAAAAAGTCCTGTAATAGAAAATCTATATAATTTTTCCAATGAAGATACAACGCTATTATGGTATAAGAATATTGAATTTACACTTGGGTATAATTTTGGGTTGTATAGTAGAGGAGAACAGTTAGTTAATAGTGGATCAGATTTGCCATTAGTGATATATAAAGTAATAATTGGAAATCATTGTTGGCTTCATTCAGTACAGAGCGGAATAAGATTTCCAATAAATAATTGGGCATTTGGGATAGGGCTTGGATATAGTTGGGCTAGTTGGTCAAATATATTTTACAATGTAAAAAAATGTTATATTTATACAGAATATATAATTAATCCATATATTATGCGTGGGTTTGAATTAAATTACAGCCAGGAATATTTTTACGATGAAATAAGGGATCTTATAGGCGGTGGAATATATTTTAAATTGTGTAATACAAAAAAGAAGCAGGAAGTATTGAGATTTGATCCGTATTTAATGTTTAAGGTATCGGGTTGTTCTGTGATTCGCAGTATACAACCTTATAGTAGATTATGGGATAAGAGATTAAAAATTTGGTACACTGGTCTATATGCTGGTTTTAATTTTAATATAGGAGGTAAATAATGAAAAAGATAATGTTTATTATATTATTAACTATATTAATTAGTTTATCTGTATATGCGGATGAAGAAAAAAATACTGAAACAGAAAATCTATATAACTTTTCCAATGAAGATACAACACTATTATGGTATAAGAATATTGAATTTACACTTGGATATAATTTGGGATTTTGTTGTAGAGGAGAACAATTAAATAATAGTCCATCAGATATGACATTTGATATAATAAGATTAATATCAGGAGTTGCCTATTGGTTTGATGCAATAGAGAGCGGAATAAGATTTCCAATAAATAATAGGGTATTCGAAATAGGAATAGGATATGGATGGGCAAATCTTGATTTCTATAATGTTAGGAAATATTATTTATATACAGGATATATAATTAAACCATATATGTGTGGGCTTGAATTGAATTATAGTCAGGGATACGGAAGAGATCTTATAGGAGGAGGAATATATTTTAAAGTATGTAATGTAAAAAAGAATAAAAAAATGATTAGATTTGATCCATATTTAATGTTTAAGATAGCAGGTTCCTATGAGATTCGCAGTTCGTCACCTTATAGTGAATTATGGGATAAAAAGTTAACAATCTGGTACACTGGTTTATATGTTGGATTTAATATTAATAGATGAGGAGGTAGGAAATGAAAAAGATAATACTAATAATATTGGTTTTAATTTTTTGTATAAGTATTTATCCATCAGAGATACCCTTATTATTCTTGCATGGGCATAAAAAACAGGCAAAACCATTGGATACTGATAATGATGAAAAAGTTAATAAAGGTGGATGGGGCACATGGAATCCGCAGTATGAAGACCTTAGCAGAGAACATTCATCATCAATGACAGATATATTGGATATTAAGTATGGTGGATATATTGCCGGGACATCACTTAATTGTGATAAGGATACATACTTATCATCAACAGGAGGAAATAAAAAAATTATTTATAATTTTTCTTTTTATCATCCTGATGGAGAAATGGGAGTAATTGGTAGTAATGGACAGCTTGAATGTGATTTTGTGACTAATATATTGGGTAGTACATACAGGAAAAGTGAAATAGACCAAGATGATTGGGTTTTTGGTTATGATTATTCAAATAATCCTTATATTAATCCATGTCCGTCTTCAGGTGATAAATGGGCAGAAAATCTTTCAGTATTTATAGACAAAGTCCTTAATGCAACAGGAGCAAGTGAAGTTGATGTTGTAACGCATTCAATGGGGGCGCTTGTAGTAAGAGCAGCAATGAAATATTATGGATGTGAGAATAAGATAAGAAAAATATTAACTATAGCTGCACCTAATCATTTTTATGATTCTTCATTACCTGTAAAGATATGGTCAACATTTTCAAAGGATCCTAATTGGATGGTATTTGGAGAGGACTGGGAAATGAGTGCTGATAATAGCACAGGGGAATCTAATATTACATTTACAGATAAAAACACAGGAGTATCGCAGCCATTTACAGAATTTCTTGATGTATATCCGAAAGAAGGAATAGCAACAATAGCTGGCAACAAAGGTTGGGACATAATAAATTATGATAATGATAAGGTTATAAAAGTTGATCAAGTATATTTAAAATATGCTGAATTTAATGCAGTTGTTTATCAGCAACATTTTTATGGATCTAAAATATCTAAAGAGTATGCTATTACTACTTCAACATATACAACGGAATATATAAAGAACTGGATTATTGATGATATTACAAGAGATGGTTATTCAAAGATATGTGACCCTTTTGTATATGATGTAAATGGTGCTGGGTTTAATTGGAAAGATGGTTGTTTGAGAGTGAGAAGTTCGACTTATCCTCATAATACATCTCTGGTAACTCTTGTTAAATTGGTAGAAGATTGGGGTATAAAAGAAATTGAAGATAAAACAAAATCGATTCAAACAGTAGTTAAAGTAAAAGCATTCCCAATATATAAATATCCAATGGCATTTCCCGGAGATCCTGTATTTTTGGTTGAAAAAGGGGATATTCCAAAATTTGTATTTGAATATTTTATTGAAATAACAGATATTGATATGACAGGTGAATAAAATAATAGAAAAGAAGTACTTCATTTTAGAGATGGAGTGAGCAGCTATATATCATCAAGTATTCCTACAAGTTGTCTTATTGGTGATTATATAAATCTTTCCTGGAGTACAAATGAAAGATTTTGTCGACAGAAGTTATTTTATAGAATTAATGGAGGAAGCTGGACATTTATAACCCATATTTTTAATGACACAACTAAAAAATATTCGTTTAAAACAAGTGTTTTGGGTAATCATGAATTTTTAGTATATGGTATGCTTACTGATTTTATTTCTCCAAATATATCGGATATATCCAAATATATGTAATGTGAAAAAGCCACCACCTCCACCAGTAACCCTTGTTGGACACTATTACCCAAGCACAAAAAAGGTCACATTAGATTTTTCTGTTAATTTAACAAAAGAAAATTCAAAGAATTATGCGGTTTGGTTTCAAATATATAGAAATGGGGTGATGATTAAAAGTCCGTACTATGATTATCATTATGAAGAATATTTAAATGTTAAAGGGACAGAGCCAGGCAGATATGTATATTATGTAAATTGCTATTATTATTCAAGCAATGTATTCATTGGCAAATCTAATACCTATACAGTGACAATAAATAGTGGTGGTGGTTCAGGATGTCCATATTTTTATATTAAAGAAAATGATAAATATATTGCTCAAAATACAATAATGTATTATGGCAATAGTAATATGAGAGATTTTTTCCTTTTCAATTATAATAATAAGAACAATAAAGAAAATATGAACAAAACAGATGACATTAAAGGAAATAACTTTATTGAAGCAGCAATAAGTGAGAATGAGATAGAAACGGACTATATTGACAGAATTATATTGAAGGCAATCAAATATGATTCCGAGTATAATTTAACAATAAATAAAGATGGTCAATATTTATTTTGGAGAGAAAGGGAGAAAATTGATTCATGTATTAATAATGAAGGAGATAATATATTTTCATTACTTGAATATTTGGATGGAAATATATATGAAGCATATCCTGGAGATACAATATACATTTACAGAGATACAGATAATCAACAAAAAGCAACAAGTTCTATAATATCAGGCATTGGAGTAAAACCAATGTTTATTGGCAATCAAGATGATGCTTCTTTAATAATTGAATATTGGACAGGAAAAGAGTGGAGCGATATAGTGAAAATTAAACCAAGGGAGTATATCTATTCAGTGTGGAATTATATTCCCCAATCAACTGAGAAAATCAGATTAATAATCAAAGAACAAATTGATATTGATGTAATTACATATCCAATAGGGGAACCAATCAAGTATAATGAATTTGATCTTAAATTAATTGATCCAACTTTACATAAAATCAATGTAATGGATAAGTTATTAAATGAAGACAATAACACTGTAAAAATAGAAAATGGGGATACATTATACTTCAGTTTTCATTCAAAATCATCCAATAAGAAGAAGAAAATTTCATATTTATTAATTACAGATGGATATTATAGAATAGAAGAGCAGGAAGATTCCAATTTTATAAAAACAACACTTAATAATAAGACAGATATTGAATATAATGGTAAAGTATTGAAAATTAATAATACTGGAAAGATTGGTAAGAAATATGAAATATATAATATAATTGGAAGAAAAATTCAATCATCAATATTGAAAACAAATACTATTAATACAGATAATATTCCAAATGGGATATATTTCTTGAAATTGATAGGAGATAAGAACGATAAAATGTATAAATTTGAAATAATAAGATAATTAAATTGTAAGAAAATAACAACAGATATAAGTAACTATATTAATATTGTAGTTTAGAATCCATGTTTTAATTTATTATACTATGTTTTTTCAATATGTTAATATATAGTAATAAACATAATTGTTTTTAAGGGCAAGTATTAATTTCATCCTTTTCCTTTGTTGATTTTTGATTTTTATGAGTTAATAATAATCCGGAAACAACTAATAATGCTGAAATATACACATTAAGCGAAGGTAATCTTCTCAAATACAGCGATTCTGTAATAATGGAAAAAAGAGGAATGATATATATAAAACTATTTACAAGATGACTATCCTCATCTTTTAATGCTTTGTTCCACATAAGATATGCAAGTGCCGAACAGATAATACTAAGATATAGTAATGCAATTATTGACTGTGTGTTAAAATTACTGATAAATTCCGGATTTTTCATTACTTCATAAATCACAAAAGGAATAAAGAACAGTGTGCCATATAGTGTTAATTCCTTTGTAACAGTTATAATATTGTAATGAGATTTCACTTTTTTTGCTAAATATGTATATCCCATCCAGGATAATACTGAAAGAAACATTATAGCATCTCCTCTCAAATTAATATCAAGTACAATTTTAAATCCGAACATCAAAATATAAATTCCAATCAAACTTATTATTATTCCAACAATTGCAATTATTGAAATTTTCTCCTTCAAAACAAATTTATTTAAAATCACAGTGAAAATAGGAACTGTTGAAACAATTAGTGATGCATTTGCAGCACTTGTAAATTGTAATCCATAATTCTCAAAAAGAAAATATAATGTAACGCCGGAAAGACCCATTAATATCATTATTAATCTATCTCTAAATGCAATTGCTATATTATCCTTTCTCATTCTAGCTATTATAAATAGGATAATATATGCAATTAAAAATCGCAAAAATGCTGCTGATGCAGGAGGGATTTTTTCAACTAATACTTTGGTAGCAACAAAAGAAGCACCCCAAATAACAGCAACACCAAGCGCAAGAATAAATGACATTTTCTTTTTCATAATGCAAGTATATGGAAATCGGAATAATTATCAAGATAATCGTTTTTTCACCATTTACAGTATTTACCGGAGGATAATGTTCTATCAAAATATTTTGTTGGTTCAACAATATCACTTAATATTTCTTTTAGAACATCCTCAAATTCCCTATACACATTATTATCAAAAACAAATGGCTTTTTATACTTTGATACATATCTGAGATTCCTTGAATCCCTTAATGTATATATTGCCATTAAAATATCGCTATTTTTATATTTTTCATCCTGCTTTAAGAGATATGCATAAAAAAGCATTTGAAATAATTTTGAATAATCAGTATTTTTATTTTCTTTCCATTTTTCAATATTTATTAATTCATCATCACAAATATTTAATTCTGTACTTCCAATTTTACCACTCTTATAATCAATAATAAGTATATTGTTATCCTGCCATTCAATTCTATCTATTATTCCATTAAGCAATATATTATTACCATTAAGATTAATACTTCCCCTAAATTCGTTTTCAAGAGCAATAATATTTCCCTTATCTCTTTTCATATCATTATCAATAAGATTACTAATTGCTTTAACAATTGCTTCCTTATACAAATATGGTTTGCCTTTATCTGTTTTAAGAAAGAACTGATTTTCCATTACTTGTTCAATTACTTCCTTAATTTCTTTCTCACTTGGCACTGATTGAATAATAGAATCAATATATGGAATATACAATTTTTGCAATACTTTATGTGAAACAGAACCCAATTTGTCATATCCAATATCATCAATATCGCTTTGTTCCCTTACTCCCAACACATATTTAAAGAAAAAATCCATCTGACAGCACATAAAAAGATTTAAAGATGAAGCGCTATATTTTTTATTTTTTAATTTATCAATAATACATTCTGTTTTTTTAATTCTGCTAATCTTTTCTTTTGTCTTTGCATTTATTTTCGCAGGCTTATATTCAATATTTGCTTTTTCAAATAAACCATTTTTAGTATTTTCAAATAATAATTGTTTAATAAATCTACTTTCCTCTGAATAATTCTCATTATCTGATAAAGCATAGGTTATTGTAATATTTTTTGCATTCATTAAAAGACGATAAAAATAATAGGAATAAATCATATCTTCATGTTTATATGTATATAATCCCCAATGTTCTCTTACATCATAGGGTAAAAATGAATTATATGATTTTCCTTCAGGTATGATCCCTTCATTAACGGACATTAATATGACACTATCAAATGATAATCCCCTTGTTTCCAGCATTCCCATAATTTGCAAATTCTGTAATGGATCCCCTGAAAATGGAATAGTAACTGTTCCTGCATATTTATCAAAAATTTGTTTAAAAAGCATTAATGGTCTTACTGATTGTTCATTAATAAAGTATTGTAATGCATTTTGAATGCTATTTAAAAGCATTTTTATATAGAAAATGCTTATATGTTCGGTGGAGTCCGTTTTAGATTCACTATTTCCATTATCAATAATATTCATTATATTCTCTATTCCCGTTAATATGCTTTTCATATCATTACTTGTTTCATTGAATTCAAATATTGCATTTAAAGCCATATTATCAAATCTATTAATATCATTCTTATTAATATCAATAAGTAAATCTTCCCTTATGAAATTCATTACATTTTCTGCATTATTATTTTTTATTGTTTTTATAAGTGGATTGCTAATTAATTTTTCAATATCTTTATAATATATATTACCATTGGTTTTTTCTGAATTGATGCATGTTTCAATAAGTGATGTTATAAATGTAAATACAGATGTTAATTTCAATGGATACCCCATTGTAATATTGATATTTTTAAACCTTTTTGGTATATGAGCAATCACAGAATTAAGTATTGTTTCATCATTAAGTATAATAGCAATATGCTCTTTTTCATCAATATCATTTAAAATCTCTGGTAATGCTTCTGCCTGCTGTGATATAAGCGGCATTTCAATAATGTTAATCTGCTTTTCGTTTTTAAATATTCCTAGATTAACAAAATGCTTTTTCCATCTACCTTTAACCCTATTTATAAAATATGCGGATTCATGCTTATTGAATATTTCAGGTAATTCATAATAGAATTCTGCTTTTTCCTGTGCCATTAATTTATCAATTATCTGTTCTTCACTATGCGTTAATGCATTAAGTCCTGCAAATACATATTTCTTATAATCAGTTGAATTATTATCCTTTTTAGCAACTACTCTGTAGCATAGTCCTTCATAAGCAAGATTGTTTTCTTTAAGTTTTTTTATAAATGCCAAATATATATTTTTAAAGTGTTCCATAAATGCATAATAATCATTTCTAAATGTTGAATTCTTAATTTCATATTCACTTTTCTCAATTTCCGAAATCTCAGACACAATGTCCAATTCATCAAGATTAACCATTGCTTTATCAATATCGTTAAAATCCTTTATAATTATTGATGCAAAGGAAAGAAATGTCTCAATTCCAATATTGCTTTTTGTTATATTCTTGAATATATCATAAAGTATAAAACTCAATGTCAATTCATCACTTGGAATTTTTCCAGATAAATCAATTACAAAATCCTTCATTGTTTTCATTTCAGGAATAATTCCAATTGATGATTTTTCCTTAAATATCTCTTTCATATAAAAAACACTTCTTTTGGAAGGCAGAATAATCAATGTCTCCTTACTATCTGCTTCTATCAATTTATCATATAATGCATAAAGAAAATTATTCATACTCAACCTCTATAAGAAGTGGTTCATCATCAAGATACAGTATATATCCCTTCACATTATAATCCATTTTGGTATAAATTTTCATATATTTCAAAACCTGTTCTTTATGATTTTTATCCTTTTCACCAGTTTTGTAGTCAACAATAATAACATTTTTTTCACTAATAATCACTCTATCTGGTCTCAATATTTTTCAATTATATAAAATTTACCTTTCATTTAATACCTTTCCAGTTTCATATAGAAACTTTGTTTCTGGATTATTAACAAGATTGTTTAGAATATTTTCTATGTTCTCTTTTTCGGATACATTTATAAGTCCTTCATTTAAAGACCTTGCTATTGCACTACTTACTGTATTTTTATCTTTTACATAAGAAAGAATTTTGTGAATCATCTCTCCTTTTTTTCTTGCACCTGAGCCAATAGTTCTAAACAATGGTTTTATTCTTCTATTAATATATAAATCATTATTATGATCTACAATCTCAATATCACTAATTTCAAAAAACTGTTCCTGTTCTTCATTCTTTACAGGAATTGTTTTATTCCCAATCTGTAAATAATATTCATTATCATTGTTTTCCATTACAAGGTTCTCTGATTCTTCATTCTCAATTAATTCAGGTATGATATTGATAAATACCTTTCCAATGATATTTTTCATTGGATCATCTTGTTTTTTATTATCTTTGGGTTTTTTAAAGTATGAAAATATGTATAATTCATTCTCTGGTCTTGTTAATGCAACATAAAGCAGATTAATATCATCAATATGTGTACTATTTCTTTCTTCATCTTTTATTGCTAAATTAGTATTTGAATACCTCTCAAACACATTTCCCTCCTTAATATCACCAAATAATATTGCTAATCTATCAATAAATTTATTTTGTGTATTCACAATTGTAGTGTTTTTATGTAAATTTTTTGTACCATCCCAATTACAAAAAGGAATAATCACAATCGGAAACTGCAAACCCTTTGATTTATGAATAGTAATAATTCGAACTGCATCTTTATTGTCGGGAGTAGCAATAGAAATACTGTCTTTGTTTTCGTTAATATATTCCAGGAATTCCATTGCTGAAACTGATTCTGAGTCCTTATCCAATGCAATATCTCTTAACTTATCCAAATAAGGAATTGAACCACTTAAATCAATATTATTTTTATTGAGTAAACAATAAATAATATCATTAATAATTGAATAAACTGTTTTCTGGTATTTAAATGAAAACATTCTTACAATTAATTCATTGTAATGCGGAATATATTTGTTGAGGATTTTGTCCCGTTCATTAGAATCATTTTTTAATTTTTCAGCATTTTCTATAATATCATTAATAATATCCGTATCATCATTTTTTTTAATTATTTTTAGCCATAAAAATAGTATTTTATAGAATGATTCCACATTACTGCTATCTATCATATACGAAATAGTGTTGATTATGAAATCAGTAAAAATATCACTTATCATCACTATTGATGAAGATGAAATAAAATTAATCGGGTTTTCAATTGAGGATAGATATTCACCTATTTTATTGCCTTCCTTAATTGTCCTTACAAGAATACCAATATCATTTCGTTTATATCCCCTCTTTTCTATATCAAGAATTGTTTCCTCCAACTTATTTTCATCAAAAAGTAGAGTTTCACTATGTTCCTTTTTTTCCCTATGTGTAATATTTATATATCCATCATTTTCGGAAAAGCCATTGGGATAATCATCCATTTTGAATATCTGCTTTATTTTTTCTTCTTCATAAATATTATCATACACTTTAGAGAATAGTAAATTATTAAAATAAATAATATTTTTTTTACTTCTAAAATTACCTAAAAGGTTTTTTACTTCACCATTATTCATCTCATTTTGCATTATACTTGTTTCGCCACCTCTCCATCTGTAGATAGCCTGTTTCAAATCCCCAACAAGAACAATATTATTGCTTTCTGCAAGTGCATTTTCAATTAAGGGGCTAAGATTTCTCCATTGCATTTTTGAGGTATCCTGAAATTCATCAATAAAGTATGATTTGAATTTCTCTCCCATTCTAAAAAAAACAAATGGCACATTATCATCATTATCCTTGAATAATTTTGAAACCGCCTTGTTAAATTCATCAATAAAGATAATACTATTTTCTTTCTTGTATCTTTCAATACTACTATTTACAAATCGATATATTATATTTTCATATATATTTCGCTGAATCAATTTATTGTTTATATAATTTGCAAAATATTTATTATAAGAATCATTAATACTCTTTAAAAAATCTACAATCTCTTTTATAATAGAATTATTACTTCCAAAGGATTTCAAATAATCTTTATTCATAATCTCATTAATACTGTATTCATTATCAACAATCTTAAAAAATCTTTTTCCTAATAAATCAACATACTTTTCATAAATAGGTTCATTATCCAATTTTACAAATTTTGATAAAAAGCTTGTTTCCTTATATTTAAATATTCTGAAATCAACAGTATTATTAGATGATAGTAATTTTATTTTCCCAAGGCATTCTTTTACATTTGATAAAATCTCATTTTCAAAAACAGAAATTTCCTTTTTAACATTTTCAATTATCTTGCTCAATTCCTTGCTTGTAAATTTATCGTTTTTAATAGAGATTGATTCATTATGTATATTTTCAAGATTCCTGAAATTTTCAACTGTTTCACTAATACTTTGATCAAGAATCCATCCTTTGCCATCATCCATCCTATAAAGAAGATACTGCACAAATATGTAAAGTAGTATTTTTGCATTTTCATTAGTATTTCTCTCATTAATTGATGAAATAAGTAAATCAATAAGACGCTGCAATGTTCTCTTAAATTCCATCTCAATACCATAATTTACCGGTATATCCAGATCAAATGCAAATGTTTTTATCATTCTATTTGTAAAACTATCTATTGTCATTACGGAAAAATCAGAATATCCATTCGTGAGTTTGTTCCTGTATAATATACTTTTTAATGCTATTTGTGATTTCTCAATAATCTGTTTCTTATCCATTCCCATTTCGGTGCATAATTCATTTGTAAGTTCAATACATTTTTCATCATCTTGTTTAAATACTATATCTGTTAATGATGAAATGATTCTTTCCTTCATTTCTGCTGCTGCCTTGTTTGTAAATGTAATAGCAAGTGTAGATTTTATTTGAGATGGATTCGGTAATATTGCCTTTATATATTCCTTTGTAATATGATATGTCTTTCCACTGCCTGCAGAGGAATTATAAATAGTGATTTTAGTCATTCAGTAATTACCTTAATAACCTGCCATTTGATTTTACCTTTATTAATAGTGTATTCAAAAAGAACAGAACCGGCTATATGTCCATCTTCAAAAAAAGCATATACCCATTTTGAATTAAGAATATATATATTCCTTGAATCATAGAAATCTATTTTGCCACCCTTAATCCCTTTTATTCCAATAATCTCCGGCTTACTCATCAGATTTTCTTTTATTTCCTTAATGGGTTCTTTTAATCCCTTCTTCTGCAAATATGAATAATCTATGTCACTTAAAACATCCTTATAATATGCAAGTTCCTTATAGATTTCCAATTCCTTTTTCATTTCATCAAATCTCTCTTTAAACATTGTGTATTCATCATTTTGTTTTTGATGTTTTCTCATGATATTCATATTGGCAAATATTGAAAACGCAGTAATAATAACCAATATAATGATAATATAAAAATAAATACGCTTCAGCATTCTATCCTCCTTTTATTTTATTATATTAAAATTTCACATAATGTAAATATGTAATCCAATTGCAGGTTAAATTGCAGGGACGTTGGTCAATTTCGTCAACTTTCTCAATTAACTATTTTCATGTAAACATCACTATAGTCTGCGGTTAGGGAATTATTTGTCAATGTGTTCTAACCAATTAATATATCTTTACAATTTCTTCGATATCCAATTATTAATCAATTTTTGACAATATGATTGAAGTTGTACAAAAAAGTGGGATAGTCAGTGCC
>CBDUZN010000040.1:0-12765 GCA_965371715.1 uncultured bacterium
GTTCAGCAAACCTGTCGGGGCGGTGCCCCACCCGCCCATTAATCTGTTGATTGTGGTAACAAAGCGGAAAAAGAATTAGGGCAGACACATAGGTCTGCCCCTACCTATTTATTTCGGAGGTTCGTAATTGGGAGATTCTTTTGAAATAGTTACATCATGCGGATGTGATTCCCTTAGTCCGGCATTTGTAATACGAACAAATTTTGCTTTTTTCGGAAGTAATTTTATATCCTTTGCTCCTGTATAACCCATACCTGCCTTTAAACCACCAATAAGTTGATATATTATTTCAGAAACACTTCCATTAAATGGAACCCTGCCAACAATACCTTCAGGAACAAGCTTATTGTTTAAATCCTGAAAATATCTGTCTGATGAACCAGCAAGCATTGCATCTATTGAACCCATTCCTCTGTAAATCTTATATTTTCTTCCATCCATTAATACTGTTTCTCCGGGCGATTCTGCAGTACCTGCTAATAATGACCCGATCATTACTGACATTGCACCTGCTGCAAGTGCTTTAACAATATCACCTGAGTATTTAATTCCTCCATCAGCAATAACAGGAATAGAATGTTTCTTAGCAATCATTGCCGTATCCATAATAGCAGTAAATTGCGGTACACCTATACCTGCAATAACACGGGTCGTACATATTGAACCTGGACCTATTCCCACCTTTATACCATCAACACCAATTGCTATAAGATCTTTGGCTGCCTCAGCAGTTGCAATATTACCTGCTACAATATCAATGTTTCTAAATTTTTTCCTTATTGCTTTTACTGATTCCATTACACCCTTTGAATGTCCATGTGCAGTATCAATAACAATACAGTCAATACCTGCATTAATTAATGCTTTTGTTCTTTCAATAATATCCTTACTTGGACTAACAGCTGCAGCAGACATAAGACGCCCCATATTATCCTTGCAGGCATAAGGATATTCAATTTCATTTAATATATCTTTTATTGTAATAAGTCCTTTCAATTTCCTGTTTTTATCTATTATAGGCAATTTCTCAATCTTATATTTTTTCAATAATTCTTTTGCACCTTTATATGTTATACCAAGATTTGCAGTTATCAGATTTTTAGATGTCATTCTTGAGGAAACCTTTTTTTCCAATTTATCCTCTAATTGCAAGTCCCTTCTTGTTAATATTCCTACAAGATGTGATTTATCATCAATAACTGGCAAACCTGAAATATGATACTCTTTCATAATACCTTTTGCATGTGCTAATGTATGATCTGGTTTTACTGTTAAAGGATTCATTATCATACCTGATTCATATCTTTTCACTTTTTTTACTTCTTCAGCCTGTTTTTCAATAGACATATTTTTGTGAATTACTCCAATGCCGCCTTCCTTTGCAATACTAATTGCCATTCTATGATCTGTTACAGTATCCATTGCAGCTGAAACCAAAGGTATATTCAAATTTATATTTCTTGTGAATTTTGTTTTTAATTTAACATCTTTTGGTAATACGCTTGATTTATTAGGGACTAAAAGAACATCATCAAAAGTCAATCCATCCTTCATTTTTCCTCCGATTATTGCTGACTTTTTAAAAATTTTTCTATTTGAAGTTCCATTGTCATTTTATCAGGTTGAATAGATTTTATAAATACAAGCACCTCATCTCCAACGGTTATTGTCTTATGTGTATTTATACCCTTAACACTCATCTCGTCATCCTGTATCTGATAAAAATCATCATCCATATCTCTGTATCTTAAAAGACCTTCTACGAGTACATCCTTAATCATGATAAATATTCCAAAGGGAGTAACCGAAGAAATTATACCTTCAAACCTTTTCGATTGATGACTGGCAATATATGTCATTTTAGCAATATCCACAGAATCATGTTCTGCTTTATCTGCTGCCCATTCCCTTTCTGATGAATGTTTCGCAATCAAATCAATATTCTTAATCGTCGTTTCTCTACCTAATGCAATTTTCCATAATAATCTATGTATAATCAAATCAGGATATCTTCTTATTGGTGAAGTGAAATGTGTATAAAATGTTAATCCAAGCCCATAATGTCCTGCATTCTCTATAGAATAAATAGCTCTTTTCATTGATTTTAATACTATTCCCTTAATTAAAAAATCACTATTTGATTGTTCTGATCTTTCAATAATATGTTGTATTGAAACAGGATTATTGTTTTTCAATTTATAACCGAATTTTACAAGCAAATCCTTCATTAAATTAATTTTATCTTCAGATGGTTTTTCATGTACCCGATAAATTGAATGCTTCAATTTTTTACTTAGATATTTAGCAACAATCATATTAGCTGTAATCATCAGATCTTCAATTAGCATATGTGTATTAAGTCGCTTTTTGGATATAATATCTATTGGAACTTTATCATTATCAAGAATAATTTCCGTTTCCGGTACATCAAAATCTATTCGTCCCTGTTTTCTGTATTCTTTTCTTAAAATTTTTGCAATATCATTAAGTAAAATCAAATCATTTTTTAATGGAGAATCAATTGAGCCATCCAGAATATCCTGTGCTTCCTTATAATTAAAACGCCTTTTGCTTCTTATAATGGATGGAAAAACATCAGATGTAATGATTTTTCCTTTACTATTTACAGTAAATACACAGGACATTGTAAATCTATCCTCATCGGGTTTTAATGAACAAATCTCATTGGATAATTTTTCTGGAAGCATAGGAATCGTTTTATCAATTAAATATACACTTGTTGCTCTCTTATATGCTTCTATGTTCAGTTTGCTGCCTTCCTTAACAAAGTATGATACATCAGCAATATGTACTCCGATTTCAAGTATGTCATTACCCAGTTGTTTTACAGAAACAGCATCATCAAAATCCTTTGCATTTTCAGGATCAATAGTAAATATATTTTCCTCACGCAAATCCTTTCTGTTTTTAAGATTATCCAAATTAAAAACAAAACTATTTGCTTCATTAATTACATCTTCCGGAAATTCCTCTTCAAATCCATGTTCTAAAAGAATTAATCGACCCTGCAGATCCACCTTGTTTGAATAATCAAGTATTTCTATAATTTTACCAGTAGGATTATGCTTTAGGGAAATCCATTCAACAATCTCAACAATTGCTTTTTTACCTTCGATATCATCGGTAATTTCATCATTAATAAATATATTTCTGAGAATTTTTTTATCATCCGGAACAATATAATAGAATTTTCCACTCTTCTTTACTATTCCCGATATTTTTTCAGTTCTTCTTTCTAAAACCTCAACAATCTTTCCTTCCCTTTTTCTTTTTGACATAATCTTCACAAGTACTCTATCTTTATCCATTGCAGTACCCATATTATGTAAAGGCACATAAATATCCTCTGAACTATCTTCAGTAATAACAAAACCAAAACCCCTCGGATTAACATCAAGAATTCCTGATATCATATTCATTTTTTCTGATAAGCCGAATTTATTATTCTTTAATTCAACAAGTTTCCCTGTAAGAATCATTGATGAGAAAAACTCAACAAATTGCGTATCATCAGCATCTACTCTAAACAATCTTGCAATTCTTTCTTTTTTCAGGGGTTTTTTAAGTTTTTTTAGTAGGATATTTTCCCATTTAGAGAAATTCAATATACTCCTTTTATTCTGATATTATATTGATTATAAAATATTAATCAAGTATTATGTTTTCTTTTGTGTAATTACAATAAAAATGGGTTCTTCCACTAAATTAGCTATATGAAATCCTATAAACATTACAACTAATTAAGGGAAGAACCCACTTTTTGAATTTAGAAATAATATTTAAATTTTAAGTATAATTCATCATTCATTTCTACTTTACCAAAATTTGTATTATTGGTACCATTAATTAAATAAGCACCTAAATCTATTTCTCCATTATCCATTGGAAAATAGCTAATTTCAGGCATAATACTAAAAGCAGAACTATTTTTGACATTTTTATAGTCTTCTATTTCTGCTCCAAATCCAAATCTAATCTGTAAATCATCAAAAAACTTTTTTTCTACTGCAAGTATAATATAATCATTCAAACTATTTTTACCTCTTTCCTGAATAAATCCATGAAGATATTGTCCATTAAAATATAAACCATTTTTAAATGTATAATCAGCACCAATAACATATTTGTAGTAGGGAATGCTATTTATGGCAAGGCTTGTATCTGTTCCAACACCTATTGTCGTCATTTCCATAGTTACTTTTTCAGGAATAAAACAGGCTCCTTCTCCCCAAATACCTATATCACCAATCTGACCAGAAAAGTCTGCTCCAATTACTTGCATTTTTGGATACATCATTTGAACATCTGCATTTATCAATGTAGGAGAAATAGGAGTTATTGTTATATTATTTATTAAAGGTATATCATCTCTACCATTAAAATAACTTACTGAAAAATCATATTTTAGTATATTACCGGATAATTTTACCGCAAACATTGAGTTTTCTTTGAAAGTTTTTTGGGGAATAATAACTGTATCGGAATAGGATTGCAAAATCAAATTCTCAGGTATAGGGAGTGATGAAAAGAAAGCAGACATCCATTCATCGGAAGGAAGTATAGCGGGAGTAAAAACAGGAATAAATACACCCTCTAATGAATAATCCCCTAAATAATATGTTAATTTAATTGCATGGGAACTTATTTTATTCCCAAAATCCATAATATCTTCAAGATTGTCTGGATTAAGATTGTCTGTTGGATTTAACTTATCTGCTGTTCCCCATGCAATTCTTTGTTTTCCAATCCGTATATCAAGATTTTTTGAAATAAATTCGTAAAAATCTATATATGTTTCCTTAATATTGATTTCAAGCAAATTGATATTTTCAATATTCTGTAAATCATTTGATTGGATGATCTTCGGAAAATATGTACCTTTTAATAATATTTCACTATACATATGTCCTTTTCCAAAACCATAATTCAATTGGGATATTAATCTAATTTCATTCCATGTAAATATGTGATCATCTAGTCTTATTCTATTATCTGTGAGTATATTACCATTAAAATCTACTTCAGAGTAAATAACACTAAAGCAAATCAGTAATAATATAATTACTGTAAAAATCTTACTTTCTTTCATACTAACATCCTTATTATTTTCTTTTAAGATAACGCTTTGTAAAGAGATCATCACTTAATTTTTGATCAAATTTCACTTCGGTAATTATTAATTGTGTTTTATGATCCTTATTTAAATCATGCATTATTACTTCTTTTGCAATCCAGTATTTTCCCTCCTTTTCAATTTTACTATTTTCCATGACTTTCGCTTTTTTCCCATCTTTTGAAAAAAATTCAATTTTTATTGGATAATAATTATCAATTCTTACAAGCATTATCAATTTTGAATATTCCTTTTTAACATTTTTCTTTGGAACTAATTCAAGTATATATGCATCAATTTGTTCTTTAATTGATTTTTTGGATGTACTATTACCTTCAAGTAATTTCACATTATAGATATCAGCATAATTGATTGAGGACATATCATCATAAGAGAAATCAGTGCCTGCAAAATCAGTGTTTTTTACATGAGATGCAATTTTTCTAATTTTTTTGAAAGCTGGCAAATATAGATACATTATGTCATCCGGCAAATTTAAAAATGCAAGACCTTTTATATCTGCAGGAGCAAAGAATTTTAGCATTCTTTTTTCACTCCCCTTCTGCCATATTTTTGCTTCGCGCACTTTTTCATTTCCCGTCTTATCTATAAGAATCATTTTAATTGTTATTTCTTGATCATTCGGAGCATTAAGATTCTTATCAACATTTTCTAATATCTGCTGTGCTGAGAATTCTTGAGAATGTGCATTATTTGCTTCTGCAAAAATAATACCAGAAATTAGTATTATAAGCAATAAACAAAGAATTTTAATTTTTTTCATTTTTTACCTCCATTTTTTATTTTCTTTTTATTTTTTTTCTAATCGTCATTTTAGCAAATTGTTTTACATCACCTATAAAACCTGTATGGGTTACAATAATCACAGCTGGCAAAACAACAATTGCTCCAAATGCACTTACAATCATAGTTACTGCCATTAACCATCCAAATTGTCTTATTGGAGCTATATTTCCAAATAGTAAAACTAAAAAACCCATTGAAACTGATAATGCATTTACTAATATAGCAATACCTGTGGTTTCTAATGTTTTTTTAAGTGCATTTTGTACTGAATTATTTTGTTTTACCTCTGATTTAAAACGAGATACGAAATGAATTGAATAGTCAATTCCAATTCCAATAGCAACACTTCCTATTAAAACAGTAATAACATCCAATGGAATTCCCATAACGGACATTATACCAAAATTAATTAAAATGGTAAGTACGATTGGGATTATGCCAATCATTCCACCGGTAAAAGATCTAAGTCCTATCATTAAGAGCAATAAAATAATGAAAAAAGATATTATCAAACTTTGAATTTGACTTATAACTATCTGTTTATCAAGTTCTTTGTAAATAACAGGAAGTCCTGTTTGTTTTACAGAAATATTTTCAATAGATTTATTTTCTTCCTGAAATATTGATATATATTCTTCAGGTGACAAAGCAATATATTCTTCATTTATTTTCCATAAAATATCTTTAATTCTTTTCACAAATTTTTCATTATTTTGTAAATCTTTTGGAAACAATCCTTCAATTTTAGTAAAAATTATTTCTAATTTTTCTTCTTTTATAAAATTATTGATTATTAGTTCTATTGATTCTGAAGCTATCTCAATTCCTTCTTCGTCATTAAATACATTTTTATTGATATTATTATTTAAAATATTTATAATATCTTTTTCGCTAATTGAACCTTGTTGTAATTTTTCAATAATTTTAAAATTAATTCTATCTATTTTTTTCTGATCAACAACTTCAACATCTGCATCATCACTGTAAAAATATTTTTCTATTTCCTCTCTGATAGTAGAAATTGAGGATTGTTCTGGAACATAATCTCTTATTGTTTCATATAATAATATGTCTCCAAGTTCATTTAAATTAGATATATAATTTGGTTTTTTACTTAAAATCTCAATTCTTATATCATTAATAATATTAGAGACCTTTTTCTCCATTATAGTTTTCTTTTCACTTGAATCTACATCTTTCAAATTTATCTCTACAAATTCATTTTTGATATTATTTTCAATAAAATTGTTTATATCATCAACAAGTTGAACTATTTTTTTAGTATCTATTGTACCTAATTTTGCTTGAATTATTGCATTAACATTGTTCTCATCTACCATTTGGCCTAAAATACTTTGTCCTTCCAATAGTAACCATAGATTTGAAACCCCTTCTCTTGTATCAGGAATAATATATTTTCCATTCATTACATCATTCATTTCACAGATTATATCTGCAAGTGATCTTGGGTCATTTACATATGGTAAAGTTTTCAAGTAGTTTTCAATTCTTAGCATTTCCTTTAATACAAAAGGATTTCGAATATCACCTTTGACTAATATTTGTATTGGTATTGAACCGCCAAAGTTCTTCTCCATCATCTTCTCGGTTACTCTAATCTCATCATTTTTATCAAAATATTCCATTATATTTACTGAGCGTTCAATACGAAATAAGCTAATTATACAGATTAGCATAATAAATATTGTAGAAAACACAATTAATTTTCCATTTTTCAAAACAAAATCAGTCAAATTATCCATAAACCGTATTATCCATTTATTATTAATTTGTTTACCACTAATTTTATTATTCTTTATTTTAAGATATGAGAGAACAGCAGGTACAAATGTTAAAGAAATAATCAATGCAAAAAGAATCCCCAAAGACATAAAAATACCAAAATGTTTTATAGGTGTAATATAGGCAGTTAGAAAGGAGAGAAAACCTACTGCGGTAGTTACTGCAGCCAAAATTACAGGAATTCCGATTTCTCTCAATGTTAATTGAATTTTTTCCTTTTTTATTGTTTCATCTTGTACATTTTCAAAGTATTTACTCACTATATGAATACCATAAGCAGTTCCAATGGCTATAAGGAGCACAGGAACAGCACTGGATACAAGATCTATGCAATTTCCAGTAATATGCATAAAACCAAATATCCAGATAGTACTTATAAATCCTATTGATAAAGGTAAAACCACTCCCCTAAAATTTCTAAAACTAAAGAAAAGGATTATGATGATTAGTACAATCACTAATGGAACCAACTTTTTTACCTGAGAAACAATAATCTCATGAATTGTAACCATTTGGAAAGGAATGCCTGCATAGTATATTTTATCAGAACCCGGATATTCCCCTACAATTCCTTTTAATCTTCTTCCAATAATAACCTTATCTACATTATCCTTAACCTTACAAATTATTACCGTTACTTGTCCATTAGATGAGATAAGATTTCCAGTATACATTTCTTTTGAAAGAGTATATATTTTTAGTTTTTCAAGTGCTTCCTTATTTTTTGGAATATTATCAGAATCAATAAGATTACTTATTTCTAAACCATCTTCCACTTTTTTTATATCAATAATATTTGTTAAGCTTATCACTTGTGAAATCCCTGTATCATTTTCAATTGCTGTTGATATTTTCATTATTCTATTTAGTGATTCAAAATTAAAAATGTTTTTGTTTTCTAAAGCAATCACTGCAAGTGAGTTACCACTAAATTTATCCCCAATCTCATTAAAAAGTTTAACAGATTCATCGGTTTCCGGTAAATAACTTAGAATATCACTATTAATCTTAACATCTTTTAAATGATAACTAAAAAATATTGTAACTCCAATTGTTATTAGAATTATAATTAAACGAAATCTAATAACAAATTCAGAAAATTTTTTCATTTTTAACACTCCATTTTTATATTTGAAAATTTAATTAGTATTTTAATTAATATCTTCACCATCTAATTACACTTGCTCCCCATGTTAAACCAGCACCAAAAGCAACCATTACAACAATATCACCTTTTTTTATTTTTTTATTCATTACTGATTCTGATAAAGCAATAGGAATGGAAGCGGAAGATGTATTTCCGTATTTATCAATGTTAATCATTACTTTGTTTAGTGGTAAGTTTAATTTCATAGCAACTTTTTTTAAAATGCGTATATTTGCCTGATGCGGAATCAAAATATCAATATCCTTTTCTTCTAATCCTTCCTGAGTAAGCACATTCTTGACTGCCATAACCATTACATCTACAGCCAATTTGTATATTTTTCCACCATCCATTTTCAAGTAATGCAATCTTCTATCAATTGATTCATGACTTGCAGGAATGGAGGAACCACCTGCAGGTTGATTTAATAATATTGCTCCAGAACCATCGGTTCCCAAATATGTGGAAAGTATGCTATGTCCATTTTGTGTTTTTTTCAATACCACAGCTCCTGCTCCATCACCAAATAGAACACAGGTATTTCTATCTTTCCAGTCAATTATACGGGAAAATACTTCAGCACCAATGACTAAAGCAGTATTATAATTATTTGTTAACATTAAAGCTTTTGCCATAGACATTCCATAAACAAAACCCGAGCATGCAGCCGAAATATCAAAAGAAACTGCATTTTTTGCTTCAAGTTTATGTTGCACTAAGCAAGCAGTAGCAGGAAGTAACATATCGGGAGAAACTGTAGCAATAATAATTAAATCTATTTCATCTGCTTTTGTATTGGCATTTTTTAATGCTTTTTTCCCAGCTTCATATGCAAGATCAGAGGTTGCATCTTTACTGGATACAATTCTTCTATTCTTTATTCCGGTACGAGTTCTAATCCATTCATCTGATGTGTTAATTTCCTTTTCTAAATCAAAATTACTAAGATTTTTTTCTGGAACAAAAAAACCTGTTCCAACAATTCCAATTGCTTCCTGATTATCAATCACTAAGTTGATTTCTTTATTTGCTGGCATTAACAATACTCCTTTGTTCTTTTCGACGATTATCGTTTTATGGTCTATTTTTTCAAAAATTTTTTATTCTTTCTTTTGATTAATCCCGTGAAAAACTATATACAATAATTTATCCAAATTTTCCTTTATTTCTGGTAATGGAATATTGGTTGACCATGGATATTCAAACCCCTTTAAAGCAGTAATAATAGTAAATGCAGTCAATTCAATATCATCAACTGAAAATATTCCTTTTTTATTACCATCTGTTAGGATTGATTTTATCACTTCAATTTCTTTTATATCATTTTTTTCTCTTATTTTTTCTACAAAAGCATAATTATCAAGATATTCATCTGTTAATGTAGTATGAATATTTACCAGTTCTTTCAGATATTTCATTCTTGTCATTATATATGCTCTCAACTTATCTTCTGGCATATTCGTTCCTTTTATAGCCTCATTAATTTTATTATTTAGTATTTTATTCTCTTTCTCAACTACTTCTCTATAAAGATCTTCTTTACTATTGAAATAATGATATATAGTAGCCTTTCCTATTCTTGCAGCTTTCGCTATCTCATTAACAGTTGTTTTAATCAATCCATATTTTGAGAATACTTGTTGTGCAATATTGGTTATCATTACTTTTTTATTGCTAAACATACATTACTCCAGTATATTGTTCGACCATAATCGTTTTATGGTCGAATATAACACTTTTTCTCATATTGTCAATGCCTATGTTTTTTATTTTTGACTAGACTGCATAAAAAAATGTATATTCCATTAAACAAATAATTCTTAATGAATAACACAATTTTGCATTGACAATATCCAATTAGCGTTTTATTATTAATTGTGGAAATCAATAAATTGCTAAAAGTAATTTTCTACATAATAAATTAGGAAAATGAAAAAAACAAAAAATAGTTATATTAATTATCATTATCATAATTCAGATAACAATAAACCAATAATCCTCTTTTTACATGGATTGGGAGGTACAGGATACGCTTTTAGAAAGTATTTCACAATTTTAAGAAATAATAAAATATCTTATTTATCACCGGACCATCCATTTCATGGGAAGACAAAAATTGAGAGTATAGAAGAATATATTGATTGGTTAATAACAGTTATTAACAATAAGCATAAAGGAAATGTTATAATTGTAGCTCATTGTTATGGAGCAGAAATTACAAAACAAATTATTCTGACCAATAGATTAAAAGTAAACAAAGTTTTACTATTTAATCCTTTAATTGATACAAACAAACAATCAAAAGGATTCTTAAAATTAATGTATAATTGTGATTATATTTTAAGTGCTTTAGCAATTCTAAAATGGTTGCCCAAATTACATCATTATCCTGATTATGCTTCTATTGGCAATAAACCATATATTATTTATTGGTTAAATGATATGACACATGTAAACATAAAAAAATATATTGAATTACAAAAAAATCTAAGATATATAGTATTCAATAATGACAAATGGATAAATGGTTCACATATTATTCTGGGTAATAATGATACAATAACTGATGCTAAAAACACTATCAATCTAATAATGAAAATGCAAACCAATACATTGATTTTGGAAGGCAATCATTTATTGCCTCTAATTAATTTTAAGAAAATTGAACAATTATTTATTGATTTTTCAAAAAATTGAATTATAATATTAATTATGATGAAAATGAATACACAAAATAATAGTAAAAAAAAATTACGCATTATGTATGGCATTGGCGGACATGGAAATGGTCATATAACAAGAAGTGTTTGTGTTGCTGAATATTTACAAAAAAATGATTGTGAAGTTAAAATACTAACTTTTGGACAGGGAAGTAATTATATTAGAAAATATTACCCTAATTATGATTTTATTGATATTTCGGGCTTTGACCTGTATTATAAAAAAGGCGCATTAAGACCATACAAAACATTTTATGAATTTATAAGACATATTCCAATATATGTATCTAAGAATTTCTTTATTTTTTTAAAGGTACTTGTTGAATTTCAACCTGATATTATTATCTCTGATTTTGAACCATTTACACAGATTCTTGCAAAAACACTCAATATTCCTCTTATTGGAATAGATAATATTGTAGCAACAATAAGACCTGAAAAAAGACCAGTAAAATTTATATCAAGGGAATTATGGTTCACAAACTCAACAATTCGCTTATTCACAAGAAATGCAAAACATCATTTTATTCTGTCTTTTGCTCCTGAACTGATAAAAATTAGAAAACGGGAAACCAATATTATTATTGTACAGCCAATAATCAGAGAAAATGTTATTAATAAAAGAAAGCAAGTAAGAGATGATGGTTTTATACTTGTATATCAAACATCAAATAGTACAATTGAACAAATCAATAAATTAACAAAAACATTTTCCACTATTAGATTTGTTATTTACGGATTAGATGTTCAGAATAGAAATAATGTAATAAAAAAGCAATTATCATATACTGAATTTATTGATGACCTTTCAAGATGCACAGGAATTGTATGTAATGGAGGATTTTCTCTTATCAGTGAGGCAATATACTTAAAAAAACCTATATTTGCAATGCCAATAAGGGGACAATATGAACAAAGGGTTAATGGCTCATTTATAGAGAAAAAGGTATATGGTGTTTCAAATGATGGATTTGATATTGATAAATTTGGATATTTCATAAATAATATTGATAAATTTCGTGAAAATTTAAAAAACTATTATCAGATTGATAACAATGATTTTCTATTAGAATTAAGAAATGTGGTCCAAAAAATTGGCAAAAAGCGGATCAATCCGGATTATAGGCGTTTTTGTTCAAGAATAGTAAATATCT
>CBDUZN010000041.1:0-12624 GCA_965371715.1 uncultured bacterium
AACATTTGGATAAGTTTACTTGAAAAGTTCCGACTGCTTGAGAAGACAAATCTGATTTATGTCCATTGACCTGTTTTAATTTTTCCCGATATGCACATTCTGGACTTATTGAGAGGTATAAAACACCAAACTCACCTTTGGGATTATAACGCCAGGAAAACAATACTGTATGGGCAATTTCCTCTATTTCATTAGCATATTGAGAATTAATAATCCGGTAATATTTCTTGGTAGGAGCCGATATGCCCGGCAGAACTTTTTTTAGATAAAATAAGTTCAAGCAGGAAATCCGTAACGAATTGCAGCCAAAAGAGACAAAACCTTTTCCAGTTCCTTGTCAGATCTCAGGCAGAGAATTGGCGGTACATCGTTGAGATAGGAATTCGGCGTATTAAGCCATTGCTTGACACCATTGGCAGTCAACGCCTTCTTTGCTTCTTCAATAAGTATTGCAATTCGTTTCAGTGGATGAATCGTTTGTTCTCTTAATGAACCAGTTTTTTTTGATGCCATTCGGCTCAACTGCGATTCATTCATAGCTACAGATTGAGCTAAAATTCTTTCGGAAACTCCGGCAGCCTTAATAAGTTCATGAATAAAGGAGCTAACATCCTTTGCAGATATCTTATTTTGTCCTTCTGCCGGTAGGATTTGCATCAATTTGGTCATTGTATAATACCTCCTACTATTATTATAATATAGTATTGACAATTGTCAATACTCTTTTCCTGTTGATTTCAATTTTGCTAATAGCCATTTTTGATAAGCATTCATAGTATGCCCAGTCTCTTTCTTAGTTCATTGACATCAACTTTATATGGATCATCAGGATTTGCATTTTGCATCTGTTCTAATCCATTCAGTAATTCTTCAACTTTGCGTCTGCCTTCTTTTGTTTTCATTGCCTGTTTTGGGGTTTTGTTATCCAGAGCAGGTATTTTATGTCTCATCCATTTATTATGATAATAGTCCTCTGCTTTATTTTTCAAAAATTCTCTTATCTCCGGATTAGAATATAGTTCTTCCTTTTCTTTGCTAATTTCTTCTTGCTGTTTTTTTGTCAATGGAGGCATAGATTGTAAATCTTTAGATACAATTTCTTCAAAACACAGGTATTTTCCAAATCTTTGTTTAAGTTTATTCTTGAGTTTCAATGCCCGCTGAAGAGAATCAGTTTCACCAACAAGATACTCTCCCTTTATATAAATACTTCCAAGAATTATATTCTCCCCGCCTTTTACTTTATACCAAATATAATTATTACTTTGTTTATCAAAATCAAAATTACTTATAGTATTCATTTTCTCTTCAAGACCCTTTTTCTCTATAATCTTAAATCTCACATCTAAAAATGTTATAGGGTCCCTGTCTTTATTTATTACTTTCATCGGTGGATATTCCTTCGGGGATGGCACATCAATACCATTTGCTGTAAGTATATTCTCTATCCAGAAAATATGACTTGCTTTGCAGGAGTTGCGAAAGACCTCAATATCTTTTGAGTTTTTATCTTCATATTCTGCATATGATTTTTTTTGGGCATTTACTGTTTTCACAAACATCTTTTTTATTTCTTGCGGATATATGTAGTGAGCGGAAAAAATATAGGACTCTTTAGGAATACCAATAAGCCTTACATACCATATCTCACCAGGTGTTGCTTGTTCATCTATTCTGATTGCTGTCCATTTTTTGGCTGTACCCAATTCCTTAAAAATTATTCTGTCATCCGAAACATCCATTACTTCATAAAAGGTAAAATAGCTGTTTGATAGATGTTTTATATATGTTTGACCTTGCTTATTAAGTTTAGAAGCAGTATCAGAGATAATAAACCTTTCACATAAGGTCTGCTGTGATTTTCCAAAACGAAAATCAAAATACAGCCAATTAGTAAAATAACTTAAAGGGATTCCACCTACTTCATCTGGTTTGAATCTTCTATTGAAATCTTCACTTGCTTCAAGTAATATCTTCTTTTTTTCAGCATTTAAAGTGCCTGCAAAAATACCCACTCCTTCTAATAAGTAAAAGTAATCATCTAAAGGTGTGCCCGTTATCAAGTCCTCTGGTAAACCAAATTGCATATTATCTTTTTGTAAACAACAGTTTTTATATTTCTTACCGCTGCCGCAGGGGCATGGTTCATTTCTTCCTATTTTTGCCATCCTTCCTCCAATTTCATTTTACTTATTATAAACCAATTTCCCCAATTTATAAAGTACTATATTCTTTTATCATGATCTAGCCGAATGACAATTTTTCTACTTTTTCTACCACCGTCCCCTGGAATCTTTTTTAGTTTATGTCGGGTTTATGTCGGGTTAATATTATTCCGTTTTTCTACCACCCATCCTCTGAAAATACATTTAAGGTCGCAAATTGCGACCTTAAGATTTTAAATTCTACTTATTACACCCATAATTGCATATTTGCATCCTCCGTCCCCTCCAGATTTATTTATTCACTTTCTCATATCATTATGTTTGTACGGTAGGGTTCGTAACCCTCCCATTAATAACCAGCCACTTCCCCAGCCCTGAGCTTATCGAAGGGTCTATTCACTATCGTCACTTCTTCACTTGCGGTATTCTGGGACACTTTTTTGAGGAGATTTAGGGATAATAATGTATTGATTTTTACTATTTTTCTACTTTTTCAATTATTATTCACTAAAATTCCCTTGTGAAAATTTCAAACATTGGTTTTGTTTTATTTACATTTATTTTTAAGAACTTTTAATACTGGAGCATTAGTAATATTTTTAGGGATTATAGGAATATCATCTTTTTTAATCATAACAGATTCCATATCATTTTCTCCAATTTCCCATGCATGACGGATATTTAGTTCTCTTTTTTTTATGCCTTTATCAAAATATGGTTCTGCATTTTCTCCTTCATTAATCATTCTGCAAGGAAATATTTTATACTCTCTTAGATAATTATATGTTTTAATAGCATATTCCAAATTAGTTGAATCATTTGGCATCATCTCATGTACTCTTGATATTATAAATCCTAAATCATTTTTATTGACTTCTTGCTTGTCAATATTTGAACTAATCTGCACTCTGTACCAATGTGGATTTTGTTGATTAATACCTTTGATAATGGTTATTTTAATTTTTTCTTCTTTATCATCTACACCAATTTCATTTATCCAATTTTCAAATATTTTCCTGCCCATATCACCTGATCTGAAACAGAGTACTAATCCAAAACCATGATGAGGATGATTCACTACACCAAATCCTGTCCACTCAGCCTTGTTCCACAATTCATCATTAATCATAGAGTATATTTTTCTTCTATCATGTCTCACCTTATCTAATTTTGGTTTAGCTGTATCACATCCAGCATTTGTTTCTTCCTTAGAGTGAAATATTAATGGCTGTTTTCGTTTTAAAGGATATTGCTTGGTTATTCCAGGTTGAATCCAATTTCCTAAAATAAATTTTGGATTGTTACCTAAGATATTTAATGTGAAATTTCGGTGGTTCAATATCAATGCTAATCTTTCATTCAATTTTTCCTTCTTAAACATCTTTTCAATATAATCTAGAGGTTCATTTATAAAAAAATTATCTACTAAAAGTGTTATAGTGAATTCATAAATAAATTTACGTATTTCTTTAGTATTTCCCTTTAACATATTAAAATCTTTTATTTTTATATCATAACCATTGTATGTTTCATTTTTTTTAAATGAAATTGAATTATTACTTTCATTTTCCAATATTTTTATAATAATTTTTTCTGTCTTTGGACATATTCCCGTTAAACAAGTTGCAAAAAACCCTTCAATAAAAATTAAAAAAGTTTCTGATATTAAAATCATTTCAACAGTAGATTTGTTAATGATTTCTATCTCGCATCCTAATATTTTTGAGTTAAAAGTGTTTTGATGTTCATTAAGAAAATTTGTTTTATAAATGATTTGCTTTCTAAAAGGCTGATGAGCCCATTTAGTAAACATTTCATCTATATCATTTCCCTGAAGAAAACCATCATCTTTACTTTCATTAATCAAGACATTCTCATAACCCAGTATATATAAAAATACTTTTCTTGACATCCATAAACCGCAACCACTTAATATGTCAGGCATCTCAATATACTTTTTGATCTCTTTAAAATCTGTATTTAGCAATCTTGTTCCCAAGCATGCATCAATAATTTCATTAAAAGATAATTCTAATTCATGTGGTGATAAATCTGATTCAGGTATTTGCTTCGATAAAGCCGAATGCATTGCTTTCCATGTTAGCAAAATTGGAATTCTTCCAATAAATAATTCATTTCTAATTATTTGTTCTATACAACCTATTGCTCTTTTTGTAATTTTTCCTGTATTAAACCACACTTTTAATGAAATAGACGCCGCAGATATGAAACAATTATTTGATGCCCATATCAAACCCATTTCACTATAAGCATAACCCAATCCAATTAAGGAAAGAAACATACCATTTTGACTTTCTTCTTTAGAAAGTTTCAATACGGCTTTTCCAAAATAAATAATGCTATCTTTGAATTTTCCTTGTTTTAATTTTTGCCCACCTCTTCTAACAAACACTTCACCAGCAGATAACTCTGAACTACGCTTTTCTGATATAAATGCAATTTTGTCAATTAGATTGTCATATTCAATTTGAGTACCTATATTGTTTCCGAGTTCTTCTATAATTCCCTTAAAACTTTCAAAAGGATAATACAAGGAATTTTTACATTCATCAAATGTACTGGATAATTCTTTGAAATATTGACCTAAATCAGTTCCTTTATTTAGTGAATCTATAAGTTCAATTAAAGTCCTATAGGTTTTTGTAATCAATGATGAATTTGGATTTTCTATATTATTTTTAAATGCATCTAATAAGATTATTAAATCAAATTTTTCACACTCCAAATCGATTTCATATTTAGATAAATCTATTATAATGGATATTCCTTTTAATAAATTATAGAGATTGAAATACAATTCTACATCATAAATATTTCTAGTACCTGATATATAATGCTTGAAATCTTTATATTCGACAATGAAACATGGATAATCATTATACCAGTTTAAATAAGTCCACGCACGTTGATAATGTAATTTTATCCATTGTTTTTTAATATTCGTTTTTTTGCAAAATCTAAAAGCTCTATCAAATCTTCCTTCTACTTCGTCTCTTGGTTTTTCCATCATTCTTGATATAATAGCTGTTTCTAAAGCATCTTCAACTAATTGGAAGTCATATTCAGAATACCTATTTCTATTATTTATATCGTTTTCAAGTTCCATTAATCGTTTGGTACGTTTAGAATCATTTTCACCTAAAACAATTTGTTTTTTTTCATAACTATTAGTCATGTTAAGACAGTAGACAACTAAATCTATAAGATCATTATTGATTATTTTTTCAATAATCCATTTACCATTGAGGATTATAACATCAATTTTATATTTTTCAATAAACTCATCTTGTGCATCTTTCATTTTTTTACTTTATGGCAGTTGATTAGTCATGAAGAATATCTTTGTATACTTTCTTTTTGTTCCGATTATTTTTTTTATATCATCATTGGCTTTACTTTTCCATGTATTTTTTGCACTAATAGCAAATGCCCATTTTTCATCTTTATCCCATCCATTCTCTGGAATAAACCATCTATCTGAAATCGTTTTTGAGACAGGATATGTTTCTGAGTCAGTTTTCCCATCTCCTCCTCCTATTGGACCAACTTGAGGGATCAAATTTGGTGAAATAAATTGTTCAGCTAATCTTCTACATAACAATTCAAATTCATCTACTTTTTGATTCATTGTTATATTTTCTAATTCTAAGGAGAGAACTTCTCGTGTTAATTTTATTTCCCTAATAGTTTTTGTATCTGAAAAACATTCTGGTCTTTTCATTCGATAGAATTCTGCTGGAGTAAGTATTTCCTTTTTCCCATTATTCATAATAATATCCTATAATGTTATACTAATAATATCTGCATATATATGCACAATTTTATTAATTTTATGTATATTTCCCCACAAATTCGGCAATTATTTGTATGGATTCAGGATCAATTGGTTCTTTGAGTTCAAAAGATGTGGCTTTTGCTATGTGCGGATTATCAGTATCTGCTTTAAATTCCAATTTATCTTTATGCTTATAATATCGTTTAATAGAGTATGAACCACCGGTTTCCGAATCAGAAATATCTCTATGCTGAATTAATACAATTTCCCCCTGACCAGAGGAATTATCAATCTTTTTAAATATTCCATATTCTCCATTTTTAATTATTTTTCTCATTGAGTTCCCTTGAATCTGTGCAACAAACATATCTTTTGATAAGTTCATATCTTTTACTTCTATCCATCCCAATTCTTCTACATCTTCGACCTGCCCGAACTTGCCTGCCGCCGCTTTTAAGGAATAAACAGGTAAAAAATTATCATATAAATTTATTTCTTCAATATCTTCTCTATTAATTAACTCCATTTGTTCAGTAGTTTTTCCTTCTTTTTTCTGTTTCAACCACAATTCAGCATATAGTTCTGCTTGCTTCAATACATTTTCCGTAGCAAGCAATTCCTTATCTGGTGGATAACCAAATTCTCTCAGTAATCTTTTCACTGTTACTCTCATTTTTGCTCTCGCAGTTTCCTTTATCGTCCAATCAAGTGTTGCATTTTTTCGTACTCTGTTCACTAAAATAATTGCTAATTCCTTCAACATATCATTACCCAATAGATCAATAGCACTGCTATTATCTGCCAATGCATCATAAAATGCTAATTCTTCATCAATCAATCCTAAATTCTCTCCTCTTTCATCTGATTTTCTTATTTCCTTTGCCATTTCTATTAATTCTTCAAGAATTTGTGCTGTTGTTAATAAATTATTTTTATATCTATTAATTGCCTCTTCAAGCATTTTTGATAACTTCCGACTGAGTATATGATTTTGATTTGCTCTGATTTTAATTTGATCCAAAATGATTTTTTTTAATAATTCCAAAGCAAGATTTTTTCTTCTCATTCCTTTTACTTCTTCAAGAAATTTATCTGATAATACTGAAATATCTGGTTTTTCAATACCTGCTGCATCAAATATGTCAATAACTCCATCTGATACAATTGCTTTATCAATTATTTGCTTAATAGCTGTTTCTATTTCAGCATCTGATTTAGAGCCATCTCTGGGTTCAAATTTTACAAGGCGTGCTTTTATTGCTTGAAAGAATGCAACATTATCTCTGATTCTTCTTGCTTCTTTATGATGTAATGTTAATGCATGAATTTTAGACAATGCAACAACATTTTTGATATATCTATCCTTTCCATCCGGTAATTTTAATACATATTCTTGAGCTTCAAGTATTATACCCATTTTTTTATTTACATTCACTTTAAAATATTTTTTGTAATCAAAATCACAAAACATTTGTTCAACAATTTCATATTTTTCAATTAATATAGCAACAGCTTCTTCAATATCAATTGTTGGTTCACCTTTACCACCGCTTTGAGAATATATTTGAAGAGCAATTTTAAGGTCAGATGCAATTCCAATGTAATCTACAATCAATCCACCGGGTTTATCTTTATACACCCTATTAACCCGTGCTATTGCCTGCATTAGATTGTGTCCCCTCATTGGTTTATCAACATACATTGTATTGAGAACAGGAATATCAAATCCAGTTAGCCACATATCTACTACAATTGCCATTTCTAATTCATCTGTTGGATTTTTCAATCTATCAGCAATCATCCTTCTATCTGTTTTGCTGGTATTATGGATTTGCCAACTTTCGGGATCACTGGATGTTGATGTCATTACTACCTTTATTTTACCCATATATTTATCTTCATTATGCCATTCAGGATATAATTTAATAATCTGTTCATATAAATTTACTGCTATTCTTCTACTCATAGTAACAATCATTGCTTTTCCTTCAAGTGCTTCTTGCCTTGCTTCATAATGTGATGTTATATCTTTTGCTACATCTTTAAGGCGGGCAGGATGCCCAATAATTGCTTCTAATTGAGTCCACTTTGCTTTTGCTTTTTCGGAAGCAAAAGATTCATTATTATCTGTGAGTGTACTTACCTCTTCATCTAATAATGTTTTTTCTTCATCCTTCAAATGAATTTTCACTAATCTTGATTCATAATATATAGGAACAGTTGAACCATCTCTTTGTGATTTTCTAATATCATAAATATCAATTTCATCTCCAAATACACCTCTTGTTGATACATCTTCCTTTTCTATTGGTGTAGCAGTAAAACCAATAAATGAAGCATTGGGAATGGCATCTCTTAAATATTTTGCAAATCCATAAGTATGTAATATTTTACCCTCTTTTTCACTTATCTTTGCTCTAAACCCATATTGACTTCTGTGTGCTTCATCTACAATCACAATGATATTTCTTCTATCTGATAATTTCTCATATTCATTTCCTCCACTTTCAGGAAGGAATTTCTGTATTGTTGAAAAAATTATTCCTCCACCAGATGTTTTCAATAATTCCTTTATGTTAGATCTGTTTTTTGCTTGAATAGGAGTTTGTCTCAATAGTTGAGAACATCCTGAAAATGTGTCAAATAACTGATCATCTAAATCATTTCTATCTGTTATTACTACAACTGTTGGATTATCAAAATTCAAAATTAACTGTCCAGTATAAAAAACCATAGATAACGATTTGCCTGCTCCCTGAGTATGCCAAATAATACCTACTTTTCTATCACCTTTTTCCGATATTGCCTTTTGGGTTGATTTAATTGCCTTCTTAACTGCATAATATTGATGGTACCCAGCAATTTTTTTTACTTTTCTTATTATTGTTTGTTTGGTTTTCATATCAATTGTTTTATCATTCTCAAAAACAGTAAAGTTTTTAATTACATCTAATAAAATTTCAGGTTTTAACATTCCTAATATCATTGTTTCTATCTGAGGGGTTGTTATCTTGTCCTCACTAATTCCATCACTTGTTTTCCATGTCATAAACCGCGAATATCCGGCAGTTAATGAACCTGCTTTAGCATCAAGACCATCTGAGGCAATAAGTAAACCATTATAACAGAATAATTGAGGTATTGCATTCTTATAGTTTTGTAATTGTGTGTATGCTTTTTTCACAGTTGCACTTTCGTCAGTTGGATTTTTTAGTTCAATAACTACAATTGGTAATCCATTAACAAATAGTACTACATCGGGTCTCTTACTTCCAAGTAGTTCATTGCTATCTGTTGGAGTAACAGTAAATTGATTACATACATTAAATTCATTATTTTCAATATTATCAAAATCTATAACTTTAACTTTATCTCCTCTAACGCCATCTTTTGTTGAATATTCAACAGGTATTCCGTCTGTAAGATAATTCTGAAATTCAGCATTTGTTTCAATTAAATCAATGTTATTGATATTAATTAACTGTTTATAAGCATATTCAATAACATCCTCTGGAATATGAGGATTCAATTTAACTAATGTATTATATAATTTACTATTAAGAATTACATTATTTAAGTTCTCTCGCTCTTTCTCCCATTGCTCAGGAATAATAAAATCATATCCCTGCTTTTGCAGTAATTCTAATGTGTAATTTTCAATACTTGATTCAGTTATTTTTATCATTTGTAAGCATCCCATCTTCTGATTTATCTGTTTTTCTTGATTTATAATCTGCAATTATCCGTTCTTCTTCGCGGCTATATGATTTAGCAATCTCTCGTAGAGTTGTTGCGAATGCAATATAACCTTCCTTCTCTATATCTTCTGCTTTATGCTGCCATTGTATAGTTAGTTCATGTTCTGGTTCCCCAGTTGGATCAACTCTGAAAACTCCTCTTGAATTATATACCTCGGTTAAAAATCCTTGTCTGATATTTTTTGAATCTATATTATTTAGTACTTCTGCTACTATTTTATGTATCCACAACCCACTTGGATCGGCTGGAGCGTAGAATAAAACACTGCCAACATGAATCATCGCAACTTCTAAATGTCCTGACTCCGTGCAGATTTCTTTCACTTTATTTAACCAATTCAAAAAATCATTTGCATTGTAGTTGCCATCATCTTGTATTCCTGGAGGTCTTTTCCATTTATGTAATAATTCCCATGCATTATGCATTGATGCTTTTTCGTTTTCATCAGGTTTAATTTCTTTTTTGTTTTCTTTTTTTGATAAATATAAAATCTGAATAATTTCGCAAAAAAACTCAGGTTGAGATGACAATTTTTTTTCTAAAAACTTTGGTTCTGTACTATTGGGTCTATTCAATAACGAAAGATATATCCACTCGATTTTACATAAATCATCTGGATCAATGGTTGGATCCTCCTGTAAAATCTTAATTATTTCAGTTATATTATATGATGTCATAGCATTGATTGGTTCATCAGAAGACACTCCAGCAAGAAGTGCTTTGATAGACCTTTTTTGATCGAGATCTTTTATTCTGGTAAATCGTACATATAAACATCCAAGTGCGAATAACGGACGACCTACATCTAAAAGTTTATCAATTGCTATCAATAAATTACCTTTCGTTAAATAAGGATTTGCGACGATTTTTTTCCAATAGATTAACTCTGAACCATTCAACCATATTGTTACACGAGACCATGTATCTTCATCAAACGGTAAATAAATAAGAAATTGACATATCTGATCTAATGTCCACTTTTCGTGTTTTATAGTATTAACCCATTCTATACCAGCTTTGTAAAAGCGACCTGAAATATAATTACTGATGAATTGACTATATCTTTCTTCCTGTTTATCAAAGAATTGTGGAAGTAAATAAATATCTATTTTTTCATTTGCAATTTGTCCAAGGGACCATCCAACCATTGATGGATTTTCTAATGTCTCAGCAAATTGAATAACCGCATGTATTCTTTCAGAATCTAAAATAGTTTGAATAGCCTTTTGACGCTTTTCTTCTAGTTTCTTTTGCTGTTCCCCAATATCTCTGTTTTCTTCATACAAATTGAAATCATTATTAGAAAATAAGCGATGATATAGATTTTGTAGATTTGCTGGTGTTAGTTTCAATGCTATGGTTTCTATTCTATTTACCGTTTCATCTTTAAATGCCCATTTTGCATCAGCAAATTTTCGGTGTTTGCTTATTAAATCTTTCAAACTTTCCCAAATTGTACATTTAATTTGTTCTGGTAAATTAGTTATCTCATCAGATGATAAATATTCAAGGAATACATCAAATGATGGAATAGGAAGATTGTCAAGATTACTTACTAGTTGTATTAGCCGATCATTGTTTTCTTGAGCCATATTTACTGTAAGCTCAGCATACGCCTTTACTTGCTCCCAATATTCTTTTTTCGTTACCACTGCTTTCCAATCATCTGGTATAAATTTTCTCCATGTTGGTTTGCTTGTTCCGTGTGAAACTTGATTCTGATTTGGTAATATATTTAACAATAATTTCCATGCAATATCAGGATATTCTTTTCGTATTGCTTTTATCGTATTTACTCGCTTTTCTATTGATGCTACTGTTTGTGGCGACCAGGGCAGCAAAATATTCATTGATGAGTTTATAGGTCGATTTGCCCAGTTACCTCCAGGATCATGTGTTGCTAATTCACTGAGAATCAATACTACACGAGCTAAATATTCTTCACTCCATGCCAATGTTTCCAATGCCCATAACAATCCTGTCATGTAATTTTCTCCAGTAATTCCAACTCCTTCCTGTGCAAATAATTCATCAAAAGGACATGGAGTTTGATTTAATGCATTCTCAACAGCTTTTAAAAATTCATTTGGTGAAGCTTCAGCTAAAATAGGTAAAATATTATTTAAACTAGCCCAGAGTTTCCAATTTGAGTTTTCAAAGATTTTACATATAGTTAATACAACTATTTTTTCTGGTTTGTGTTGTGAGCAATTTTTTAATTCATCCCCTTTATTGCCTAATAAAGCTAATGTTTCTGCTATACCTTTACGAATATCTGCTGAGTATTTTAATACTTTACCATTAATTCTTGCAGTAAAGCGTTCTTCTGCAGAAAGTTCAAATTGTGGATCTAATTCTGAAAGCACTGTAATAGCACATTCCTTTATTAAATCAAGGTGATTATCAAATATTCTTGAACTTAATTGTGTCCATAAATTTACTCTGTTATTCAATTCCCAGTGTCCATTTTTTAATTTTAATGGTCCATTGTTTTCTTGGATTAGTTCACGAATATTAATAAGCCACGAATTAAAATCCATTTGTCAACTTCCTTATAATTTCTCTATCTCCTTCATTCTTTTCATCCCAACTGCCTAAGATTGTAGCAATAACCATTGTAAGTGCTTGATCTTGACTAATGTTTATTTGTAATTTGTCCGGTGTATTAGGAACAACATATTTGTCTGGAATAAAAGGCATTGTAATTTCAGCTTGTGAAATTGCCGAATTAAGTTTTGTTTTTACATCAGGAATATCAAAAAGTACTGAAAATACCCATATCGCCACTTGCCTAATTCCATCTAATACCTCTTTTGAAGGAACCCCGGAACTTCTACCATGGTATTGTTCATTTCTTTGATCATGATACCAAATAATATTAGATTTTTCCTTGAGTATAGGTAA
>CBDUZN010000042.1:0-12543 GCA_965371715.1 uncultured bacterium
CATAGACTTCCTCTGAAAAATTTGACTTCAAATCATTTGCAACCTTATTTGCTTTCATTTCATCATAAGTTGCAAAGAGTTGAACCTTGTATTCTCCTGTGGAAAACATTTCAATGGGTTCCTCAATAATCAACTCACTCTCTTCTATTGTCTCTTCAATGATTTCCAATTCTTCAGTTACTTCCTCTTCAATAATCACCATTTCATCCTCTGGCTGAATTATTTCTCCAGCTGTTTTTTTTGCGCATCCAATAAACATCAGCACAAAAATCATAAGGAAAATGAGCGTAATTCTTCTTTTCATGACGCCTCCCGTTAGAGATATTTTTTCAATTTATCATTTTTACCGATCTTCTCAATCAGGGATTTTATACTTGCAGTATCCCTTTTACTACACACATATGTTACATCATTTGTTCTGACAATAACAAGATCATCTACTCCCAAAACAGCAATGAGTCCTTTTTCAGAATAAACAACATTATTATTTGAATTTAGTATTTCTACCTCTCCTGTACATATATTTCCTCTATCATCTGCATTCATTGTTCTTTCCAAAGCATTCCAATTGCCAACATCATCCCAATTAAATTGTGCTCTTACAATAACAATATTGTCTGCCTGTTCCAAAACACCAAAATCAATTGATGTTGATTTGCAATTTTTGTATAGATTCAAGAGCGCATTATTTTCTTTGTCAGTACCAATATAATTACTGAATTCCACAAGATTATTATACATGTCAGGAATATACTTTTTTATTGATTTTAAAATTTCTTTTGTTTTCCATAGGAATATTCCGCTATTCCACAATGTTTTCCCACCCTTTAAATACGAAGTTGCTATTTTCAAATTTGGTTTTTCTTTGAATGAATTTATTTTGTAAACCTTATCATCTTTTAATGCTTCTCCGATTTCTATATATCCATATCCACTTTCAGGTCTTATTGGTGTAATTCCAAAAGTAACAAGGTTTCCATCCAATGCGTATTTATAACCCAGTTCAATGGTTTTCTTAAATTGTGATACTGTTTTAATATCATGATCAGCAGGACAAACAAGCATAATTGAATCAGGATTAATATGATTCATTTTTTTGGCTGCATATCCGATTGCAAGAGCAGTATTTCTTCCAAATGGTTCTGCAAATACATTATCTGCTTTTAAGCAATTTAAATTCATAATAGGATTTTTTATTTTTTCTGTTGCTATTACGAATATATTTTCATTTCTTATAAAATGTTCAAGCCTAAGCACTGTTTCTTCAAGCATTGTTTTTTCGCTGATTATTGGTAAAAGCTGTTTGGGCTTTTCAATTCTTGACATTGGCCAAAATCTCTCTCCTTTGCCACCTGCTAATATAACTCCAAAAATATTGTTCATTCTGCTCCTCTTTACAATTTTTTTATTACATTACATTATATTATATTATATTTAACAGTCAATATCTTTTATTGTAAAAATATAGGCAATTCAGGTTATATATCTCATTTATTTTATTATATTTAAGAAATACTTCTATAATTCCAACAATTTTCTGATTTCCTGAGCTTTTTCTATGTATTCTGCTTTCTGTGTTTTTTCATACATAGATTCCAATTTTGATAATATATTGCTGCATATTTTCCTGTTTTCTGTGGCATAACAATACAATCTATCTTTTTCTAATAAAATTCTCTTATCATTAGATTTAATATTTTCAAGTATATTTATAGCTTTCTTCTTATTATTTTTCATTAATGCTTCCGCCATAACCATTAATGATTGATTGTGATAATTACCAATTTTGATGCGTAATGAGATAACTATGCTTTTCTTTGCAAATTCCACTGCCTTTTCATAATCATCCTTATCTATATATAAAATTGCAATATCAGCAAATAATTTAGTTATATACATTTTATCTCCCATCTCTTTTGCCATTTTCAATGCATTTTTCAAATACTTTTCTGCCTCATTATAATGTTTTTGTTTTCTCTTCACATAAGCCATGAATTTAAGTGCATCTACTATATTTTTTTTGGCTCCAAGTTTTTTCACAACTTCATATGCTTTTTCAAAAGAGCTTAGTGCATCATCATAATCACCTGCATAAAGCATTAATTCACCTATTGAACAATATGTATTGCCAAGCATTTTTTCATTATTTATCTTATCTGCAATACTAAGTGTTTCCATAAAACATTCCATTGCCTTATTCACTTCTCCATTAATTAAATATACCTCACCAAGATTTCCCAAAGTTATTCCTATCTCATATTTAGTATTTAGCAGGCGAAATACTGTAAGAACCTCCCTATATAATTCCTTTGCTTTCTCAAAATCCTCCATTCCGAAATATATAGAACCAAGATTGAGTATTGCAAGTGCTTTGCCTTTTCTATCCCCTATTTCCCCCGCTGTTTTTATTTTGAAATTAAGCATCTCAATGGCTTTTTTGTATTCTGCTTTTGTAATATATATACTTGCCATATTACCTGTGATCAAACTAACAATCCGCTTTATTCCTGCTTTTTTGGCAATATCAAGGGCTTTTTCATGATACTTCTTGGCTTTTTTTATATCTCCCTTATCCCAGTAAATACCGCCAATATTAGCGTATGAATTGCATAATCGTTCAATAAAATGTTTCTTTTTTGCAATATCTATTGCTTTATTAAAGTATTCAATCCCTTTATCATATTTGCTAAGAGTCCAGAAATAATTACCCAAATTCCTATAGACCCTTTCATACAAATTTTTATTATTACTCTTTATTGCAATTCTTTCCGCTTCAAACAAATCCTTTTGAGCATATTCATTTCTGCCATATGTCATATTCACCGACCCCTTCACAACCAATGCAAGAACAATAACCTCTAAATCATTATTGTTTTCAGCAATGGATTTTGCTTTATCCGCATATACAATACATTCCTTATATTCACTCCTTATTCTCAGTATCTCACTTATTCCCATAAATACCTGAGAATGTATTTTTGTATTTCCTGATTCTTCGGCATACTTAGCAGATTTCTCATAATACTCTCTTGAAGTATCCAGATTTCCTTCATTAAATAGTAAGTCCGCCATTCTTGAATAAAGATCAGCGTATTTATTTTTATCATTAGTCATTTTCATCATTCTTTGAATAATATTCCTATTTTCCTCATTTCTAAAATTCTCTGCAGCCCATAATGATGCCTTATCATAATAATGATATGCCTCATCAAAAAGTTCTGCATTATCATAATGATATGCAATTTGATATAAAAATGATTTGTCTTTAGCATAAAATAATTTAATGATTGTTGCTGCTTTAAGATGCAATTCCTTTAATCGTTTCTTCATTTGCATACTATAAACAACATCCCTCAAAATACCCTGCTTGAATATATATTTCAATTCACTAAGAGAAATCCATATTTCATCTTTTCTGCCATGTTCAATTGTTCTATCTATACTTTTCACATCAAGCATGTTTTTCAGTATTTCGGTCTGAAATTCCACACCAAGAACAGATGCATGTTTAACGGCAGTTTTAAGTTCCTGACTCAACCCATCAATTCTTGCAACAAGAATATTATTTATACCTGATGGAATGTTCGCATTGTGACTTATAATCCTATACTGCCCGTTCTTTTTATCTATTACATTGTTTTCCTTCATGTATGATATCAATTGTCTTGCAAAGAATGGATTACCATCTGATTTTTTCATTACAATATCAATCAAATCCGTAGATGCTATAGTGCCAAGTGTTGCTTTAATAATATTCCCAATATGTTCTCTATTTAAATTTTCTAAACAAATCAATTTCCGACCAAATGAATCATCTTTCAGAAAATCATTAAATTCCCCACTAACACATGTCATGATCAGCAAATATGGTAAATGCTTGCTTTCCCTCATGATAACAGACAATGCTTTTAATGAATCACTGTCAGCCTTATCTATATCATCTATCATGATAATAGTTGTATTATTTGTAATCAAATGATAATAATCGCGAAGTGTAAATAATTTAATTTCAAATTTATCCTTTGGAGGAAGATTGTTATATTCATTGTTTTTAATGAATATTCCGGCAATATCGGCTATTACTGCTTTTCTTTCTTTCATGCTTGGGAATTTTTCAATAAAGTTATTCCATTTATTTTCAAATGTGTTTACCTGTTCATTCTCTAAAAAAACACTTCTTATATGTAAGGAAAATGGATTGAGACTTCTTCTAAATACAGTATCACATCTCATTTTTATAATATTATATTTGCTTTTATATATTGATTCCAGATGACTTAACATTAATGTTTTTCCTGTTCCGGTATTACCCTTGATCATAGTTACATGTGCTTCTTTGTTCTTGGCAATAAATACAAGAATATTCCTGATTGTATTTAATTCTTTATCTCTACCACATATTATTTCATTAACTGTTAGATCTTGTATTTTATTATTCATAATATATACATCATTATAATTCTTTTTGCCTTTTAGTTTGAATTGTCCTTTAAGTTCAAATTCACGAATTTTTGAAGCATATTTCATCAGATTATTATCACAGAGTATCTCTCCATATTTACTTATACTCATGAGTCGCGCAGCAAGATTTACAGTATCACCAAGAACGGTGTATGTGCACCTTTTGCTTCCGATAAATCCTGCAAATACATTGCCATATGTCATTCCTGCTCTGATCCTGGAGCCAAATATCTCTCTTATTTCATCTATAAAGAGTAGTGATCGTTCAATATTATTTCCCATTGATAGAGGAGCTCCGAACACAATAAGTATAAAATTGCCCTTATCCCCAAAATCTATTGTATTGAAATATCCTCCGCTCCTATCTGCAATATCCCTTATACTATCCACAAATGAAAATAACTCATCATTATTTTTGAAATCATTGAAATTTATAAAAATATTTACTGTTTCACGAAATTCATTTTCAGAAGATATGATGCTACTATGGAAAATATTAAAAAAATGTTGATTATTACATTTTGGGATTGAATAATCATTAGGTGAAATTAATACATCTCTGCTTTTTAAAAGAAAATATTTACTCTTTTTTTCGAATATGATTTTAGTTTTTAGATTCTTATGTATTTTACTATCAATTACTATTTCACCGGCATTACATATACTCTCACATTCTACTGATTTATTGATTGCTTTTCCTTTGAAAAAAAATGAATATCTACCTCTTTTACCGGGAATACCCCATGATACATTACCATATGCTATTCCTACCTTTATAGAAAGTTTTATTGATTTTTTCCTTATTTTCACAGATTTGAATTCGGAAAATATATGTTGAATCATTATACCTGCATTAATAGCATTATCAGATGATTTGAAAATTCCTGTAAATGCATCTCCTGCAAATGATGAAATAAACCCTTTGTTGCTGTACACTGCATTCTCAATTTGTTTGAATAATTCATTAAGCATATTTGAAAGAATTTCTACTCCATACTTTCCTTCTTTCATTAATAACTCTGTTAATGAAGTAAAACCACTAATATCTGCAAATATTACAGTAGCATTCATCCTACCTTTGTTCTTTTTTCCTGTATGCCTGCATATAAAATGCGGTATTAGGTTCCTCTGTTCATTCATCACACCTCCAATATACATAATAAAATGATTTTCGTAAAAAAGCAAGACCTGACCTTAGATTCTATGTTATATTTTTTATATTGACATAATTACTCATTATGTTATATTTCTTGAACTAATAATTTTAAATTTATATAAACCTCACAAGGAGGATTCATGAGCGGATATGCAAAAAGAGTATTTGAGGATCTCAAAAAGAGATACCCATGGGAAACAGAATTTCTTCAGGCAGCAGATGAAGTGCTTTCTTCATTAGGCCTGATTCTTGACAAAAAACCTAAATATGAAAGTGCGGGAATTCTTGAAAGACTTGTTGAACCGGAAAGAACCATTCTTTTCAGAGTGCCTTGGGTAAATGACAAAGGTGAAATCAAGGTAAACAGAGCTTACAGAGTTGAATTCAACAGTGCAATTGGTCCTTATAAGGGTGGAATGAGATTTCATCCATCAGTAAATCTTGGTATTCTTAAATTTTTGGGTTTTGAACAAATATTAAAAAATGCTCTTACAGGTCTTCCAATGGGCGGCGGTAAGGGTGGAGCTGATTTTGATCCTAAAGGCAAGACAGATACAGAAGTAATGAGTTTTTGCCAAAGTCTTATGACAGAATTATTCCGTCATATTGGTCCTAATACTGATATTCCTGCCGGAGATATTGGAGTAGGCGCAAGAGAAATAGGATTTATGTTTGGTCAGTACAAAAGAATAAAAAATGAATTTACCGGTGTTTTAACAGGTAAAGGCCGTAATTGGGGTGGATCACTTATAAGACCGGAAGCAACTGGCTATGGTGCAGTATACTTTGCAGAAGAAATGCTTAAAACCAAAGATAACTCATTTGAAGGAAAATCAGTAGCAATATCCGGTTCAGGAAATGTTGCTCAGTTTGCTACAGAAAAAGCAACAGAACTTGGTGGTAAGGTTGTTACTCTTTCCGATTCAGCTGGTTCAATTTATGATAAGGAAGGCATTAATAAAGAAAAGCTTGAATTTGTTATGGAACTTAAAAATATTAAAAGAGGAAGAATCAAGGAATATGCCGAAAAATTCGGTTGTGATTATCATGAAGGCAAAAGACCTTGGGAACTTGGCAATTTTGAAGTCGCACTTCCATGCGCAACTCAGAATGAACTTAATAAAAAAGAAGCTGAAACATTGGTTAAAAACGGATGTATCTGTGTTTCTGAAGGTGCAAATATGCCAACAGAACCAGATGCTGTTGAGATATTTATTAATAATGGCGTTCTCTATGGTCCGGGAAAAGCAGCTAATGCAGGCGGCGTTGCTACATCAGGTCTTGAAATGTCCCAGAACAGTTTAAGATTATCATGGACAAGAGAAGAAGTGGATAGCAAACTTCATCAGATAATGATAAATATACATCAAGCAGCTTTTGAAGCAGCTGAAGAAGTTGGCACTCCAGGTAATTATGTAAATGGTGCTAATATTGCCGGATTCAAAAAAGTTGCAGATACAATGCTTGATCTTGGTGCAATATAATTTATTAAGAAAATATTCCCATAAAAAAGGAGGCATTGCCTCCTTTTTTTTATTCCGATTTTTCTAAAACAAAAATTGTAAAATCATTTAGATATTTATTATATAGGTTTTTAATATCTTTCGGCTTAATCTGCTTAACTACACTTATAAATTTTTCAGAATGATTCCAATCATTATATAATAAATAATCAGAACCTATAATATTACTTTTATCCAATGATTTTTCATTCTGCATATAAAAATATGTTTCATATTGATTAGCTATATTATCAATTTCCTCCTGACTAACCCCTCTTTTCTTTACATTTTCAAATTCCTCAAATGTTAATGTAAGTGCGCTATCAACATAATCGGTACTTACATAAAAGTAGCCATAATTGGTTTTCCTTACACTCGCTCCAACAAAAGGTGCATAGGTAAGTCCATGTTTTGTTCTCAATATTTCATACACCCTTCTTGATAACACACTAAGACCTATACGAATTCCTGCATAATCATTATCCAGGATTGAGGGAATTGTATATTTAATAGCAACATAGGAAGTCATAAGATTATCTTTGCCTCCGGTACATTCTCTATTCCCTTTGTATGCCTCGTAGAGAGGAACCTCAAAATCATTATATTTTTTCGGACTATTAAATGTTTTTAATTCATCGGAAAGATAATCAATGATTTCTTCCGGCTTAATCCCGGATACAATTGATATAACTAATCTATTTTCTTTTGTTAATAGGTTCAAATGATTTCTTAAATCATTGATAGTAATATTATCCATTGTTTCAATCTTTCCTTTTGGAGAAGCATAGTATGGATGATTATTAAAAAATACTTCATTTAGTTCATCCCACACAATCTCATCCGGCTGTTCTTTCTGCTGCTTCAAATCAGCAATAATCTTTTGTTTCAAAATATCAATGGTCTTTTCCTCCAATAATGGATCTTTCATTGCATTCACAAGAATATCTATTGATTCTCTGAAATATTTATTAATAGATGAATATCCAATTAATGAATAATCATAATTAACCACATGATTTACATGAATCCCATATCTGTCAATCAATCTATCATATTCATTCAATTCATATTTAATACTGCCCTTTTGAATTGCTTGAAGCAGAAATGTTTCAATACCTGCATTTTCAGGTGAATAATTCAGGCATCCTCCATCAAAAAAGAATGTTATTGCACTTATATTGTATGATTTATCATAATCATAAATTATATCAATTGAATTATTAATTGTGAATTTCCTAATTTCTGCAAATATAGATACTGTCAAAATCAGCATTAATATAATTATAAATAGTTTTTTCATAATCCACTCTCCTTCCAGGACTTGTCAAAATACTTTTTGGATGACTCCTCATTTGTTAATACGGCAATAACCTTTTTTTGATTATATAAATATTTTTTTACGATTTCACTAATTGATTGAGAATCCACCTTTTTAATATTATCAAGATATTCATAAAAATATTTCATATCTGATATGCACCACCAGAAACCAATATTAAGGGCAAAATCCTCGGTTGATTCCACATTATAAAGAAAATTAATTTCAGATCTTTCTTTTGCTTCTTCAATTGCCTTTTCATTGTAATATGATGGATCCGTCATTACCTCAATTTCATTCAAAATAATCTCTTTTACCTTTTCTATATTTTCAGGTAATAGTACAGAATGAAATGTAAATGTTCCTCCATCCTGTTGAGTATAGTATCCGGCATAAAAATCATACACAAGACCGGTATCAATGAGTTTTTTTCTGAGTGTAAATGATTTCATTCTCAGCATTTCAGTCAATAGATCCATTGCATATGTATCTTCTCTATTATCATCCACATCTGGTCCCCTGAATTGTATGGATAGATTTGATATATTTACATCTGCTTTTACAATGATTTTTTTATCATTTTCAAGCATAGGATGCTGAGGAAAATTGAAATCAGGAGATTTTCCCTGTTTCCAATCAGAAAAATATTTCTTTACCAATTTTTCCGTATTTTTGAAATCAATATCTCCTACAATAACAAGTGCGCAATTATTTGGTATATAAAATATCTTCTGAATATCAAGCATCTGCTCCTGTGTTGCACTTAAAATCACTTCCTTTTCGCCAATTGCATTTTTTCTGTAAAAATATTTTTCAAACATTGCTTTTTCTGTGCTTTGATAAAATATATAACTTGGTTCGCTAAAACCCCTTTTAAATTCATTCATTACAACACTCTTTTCTTTCCTCAATTCTATTGTATCAAATAATGGTTCTCTGATAGCATATTTCATAAATTCAAGACCCTCATTAATCTTAGTGGCTGGTAAAGTAAAATAGTATCTCACAGATTCATTTGATGTTACACCATTATAAATAATCCCAAGTTCCCTGATTCGTTTAGCATACTCTTCCTGAGAACGCCATTTCTTATTTCCCTTGAAAAACATATGCTCATAAAGATGAGATAAACCACAATTGGATGCACTCTGAGTATATGCACCATTTCTTGCATTAATTGCAATTGTTACAATGGGTTGCTTGTCTGATTTGACCATTACTACAACAAGTCCATTCTCTAATGTAATTGTTTTGTATTCCTTGTTGAACATTGTATCTGCAAAAAGAAAAGTAGATACAATTATAAAAATAGAAACAAGTAATTTTTTCATATAGTTACTCCTTTATTTTTTTTCGCTCAAATATGAATATTGCTCCGCCAATTAGACTCATTAATGTTATAAGAATAAAAAATGTTAATGCTAAAGAAAGAGCCTGTTCTTTAATAGCCAGACTGAAAAATGTGATATATGCCCATTCTCTTAAACCCATTCCATTTATTGTTATTGGAATCATAGAAATTATTGATATTAAAGGCACATAGATAAATAGAGATAATAGTGAAATTTCGGATTGCTGTGCTATTACAATAAAATAATTTGCAAATACAAATAATATCTGAATTAATATGGAAAGAATTAGGTTTGTGAAAAAAAGATGTGGATGATTTCTAATCAATCGTAATGAATTATATAGTGAATTAATTTTATTTCCAAGATTTAACCATTTGATTTTTTCAAATAATTTACTGAAAAACTCATATACCCTAATATTCCATACTGCAATAATAAATAGAAGTGATAAAATTATTCCTGCTATTGATACATAAAGGAAGTATTTTATTTCAATTTGAGAATAAAATAGAATAGGAATCAATGAAACATATAGTATTATGCCCAATAAACCAATCCATCTTTCAAGAATAATTGTAGAAATCACATCAGCTATTCTTTTTCTGTTATTAACAATGTACATTCCCCTAACAGTATCCATTCCCACTGTTGATGGAAGAAAATTATTGAAGAAAAATGCTATCATATAGACACGGAATGTTTTAAATAATCCTACCTTAAAATTGTATGCCTTTAATATTTGATGCCATCTTAATGCAATGATAAATGATAATGTTAGCATACACAAAAATGATATTAAAAGATAAACTACATTTGATTGCTTAATGATATTTATGGATTCACCAAAACTTAATTTGCTGAAAATAAATAAAAAGATTCCAGCAGTAATTATTACTCTAAGAATTGTAAATATTGCTTTTTTCATAATATAAAATATTAATTATCAGATTATTAATGTCAATAGTAATAAAATTGGTTTAAGATTCCATTTTAGAAGTAAAACATAATAATTGTAATTTTTTCATGAATTGATTATGGATAAGGATAAATAGATTGAATATCGTACATACAAGATGAAGGAGGATTTAATTTATCTTTGAATACGACCAAGGAACTACATTCTTCATCAACGGCTGATGGAGCAATAATTGCTTCAAATCCTAATTTTCTTGCTTCCCTTGCAATGGATTGAGTTATTGTGAAATCCGATGGATCAATAAGCTGATCAATAGTTACTTTGAGAACTTGATTTATAGAAGAATCTGTTAAATCTAAACATTTGGATAAGTTTACTTGAAAAATTCCGATTACCTGAGAAAATAAATCTGATTTATGTCCATTGACCTGCTTTAATTTTTCCCGATATGCACATTCTGGACTTATTGAGAGGTATAGAACACCAAACTCACCTTTGGGATTATAACGCCAGGAGAACAATACTGTATGGGCAATTTCCTCTATTTCATTAGCATATTGAGCATTAATTATTCGGTAATATCTCTTGGAAGGAGCAGATATGCCCGGCAGAACTTTTTTTAGATAAGATAGGTTCAAGCAGGAAACCCGTAACGAATTGCAGCCAAAAGAGATAAAACCTTTTCCAGTTCTTTGTCAGATCTTAGGCAAAGAATCGGAGGTACATCGTTGAGATAGGGATTCGCCGTATTAAGCCATTGTTTGACACCATTTGGAGTCAATGTCTTTTGGGCTTCTTCTACAAGTATTGCAATGCGTTTTAGTGGATGAATTGTTTTTTCTCTTAATGAACCGGTCTTTTTTGATGCCATTCGACTCAACTGTGATTCATTCATAGCTACGGATTGAGCTAAAATTCTTTCAGTAGCTCCGGTAGTCTTAATAAGTTCATTAATAAAGCATCGAACATCTTTTGCAGACAATTTATTTTGTCCATCTGCTGGTAGATACTGCATCAATTTTGTCATTATATAATGCCTCCTATTATTAGTATAATAAAGTATTGACAATTGTCAATACTCTTTTCCTGTTCCGTCCCCTGGATATTCTTCTTTCTTCTCTTCTTCTATGTGTCATACTCGTGAAAACGGGTATCCAGTATTTCTTTTTTTTCTTCTTCGGTTCTCCAAATTTCCCCATCCTCCTAAGGCGGATTTTTCTACTTTTTCTACCACCGTCCCCAAAAATCTATTCAATAAATTCTGTATAATTGGCATTATTAATAATCTTTTTTTCTTCTATAACATAGTTCTTTATAAATGTTTTTGGAAATATATATTTTCTTTTAGGGTTCCATTTAATTTCATAAATATACAACTTATTAGTATCTTCTTCTATATAATCTATTTCCTGCCTTTGGGTAGTTCTCCAAAAATATGGTTTTCTTGAAGAATTCTCATAATGTAATTTTTTAATTCTCTCGCTAATTATGAAGTTTTCCCATAAAGCTCCAATGTCCTGTCTGTTGGGTAATATTCTGAAATCATTAATTATAGCATTCCTGATTCCATTATCATAGAAATATATTTTCTTTGCTTTTCTTAATTCATTTCTTATATTTTTACTGTATGCATTCAATCTGAAAATAACAAATGCCTTTTCCAATAAATCAATGTATTTTTCTACTGTTTGTTTGTCTGCTTCTATTGTTTGTCCTAATTCATTATATGACACTTCATTACCAATTTGAAAAGACAATGCTTTTACAAGTTTCTCCAAAATTACAGGTTTTTTCACTCCACCCATAGATAGAATATCCTTATATAAATAACTATCTGT
>CBDUZN010000043.1:0-12526 GCA_965371715.1 uncultured bacterium
CATTAATATAATGGAAACAGAAGATAGTAATTATGATGGTATTCTTGACAGCAAGGAAGATACGGGTTTGGATGGAGTTAGTGGTAATGATGCACAATCCATACCGGATGATGATGGTAATGATGATTACTATTATAGCAGTGAACATCTGAATGATTATTCTAAAATAAATGGTACTGAAAATAATAATGTTTTGGATACCGAAGACAAAAATGGCGATTTAAGATTAAATACGGAAAGTGATCTTTATAGATTTACTTTTGATCTGTCATCAAGTGAAAATCTAATATATTCTCACCCATCTTCCGGATGGAGATTACTACGAATTCCTCTTAATGATCCAGCGGTAATACTTGAAGGAAATCCGGATTTAAAATATATAAAGACAGCAAGAATTATGTGGGATGGGATTAATGAGAAGGATACATTATTAATTTATCAGATATCAATGATATCAAACAAATGGAATAACTTTTTTACAATAGGCAGTACAGATAATAAATTCTATGTTGGAGCAAAGAATAATCAAACTGATCTGGATTATTCTCCTCCTTTTAATCCTGGATATGATTTAAGCGGAAGAGAAAAGAAAGAACAGTCAATTGTGCTTTATTGTGATAGTATTAATGAAGGGGAAGGAGGAAAGGTATTTAGGTATCTGAGCAGGAAGGAAAATTTTGAAAGATATAAAACATTATCGTTTTATATGAAGGCAACAAAAAATGATTCATTAACAGTATATATAAGATTTGGCGGTGATTCCCTTAATGTTTACTCCATTTCATATATACCTACAACCAATTGGGCTTATGTGGAGCTTCCACTTGAATCACTGGTAAATTTAAAACGAGATAGTATGGCACTTGGTAGTTTTCAGAATGGGTTATATGGATTTAGGGGATTACCTTCTTTAACAAATATCGGATATATTGAATTCACAGTTATGAATAATACTTTAAGTAATTCCGTTTCAGAAATATGGATTGATGATATTATGCTTCTTGAACCAAAAAGGGAGATAGGTATTGCAGGTGATGTATCAGGAAATATGACTGTACCTGGTATATTGAATTTATCAGGAACATTTACATATAGAGATCCTTTTTTCCATAGATTAACTGACAAAAAAGGATCGGGCAATTATTCAAGAAATTACAGATTTACATCGGCACTAAATTCAGATAAATTATTACCTGAAATGTTTGGACTAAATATGCCGATTAATTATTCTTATAACTCCGGTATTAGTGAACCATTTTACAAAATTGGGTCGGATTATAAATTAAGTGATGCAGATATTTTAGATAATCTTTCGCTTAATAAAACTCATTCTGCAAGTGGAGGAATAAGCAGAAGCAAAAAATCAACAAATTCATTTATTCGTTATACATTTGATAATTTGCGCTTAAATGGAAATATATCAAATACAACAAGAAGTACATATAATAAAATTGATACAACAGGTAGTTATGGAACAAATATTAGTTATGGAGTAAATCCGAATGTTAAACCGCGAAAATTATTTAATAGAATGAATTTCTGGATGTTGCCATCAAATATGACTTATAAAGTTGGATATACATCAAGATGGGCAACCTCCTATACTATAAGTGATACAGCATATATAAACACAGGTAGTTCCAAAAGTGAGAATATTAGCAGAAATTTTGGATTAAATTATAAAATATTTCCTTCATTATCAATGAATTTCTCAGAAAATAGGATTAATGATCCCGGATTTATGGGTTCAGGCTATGCCGATTTTCTTGGTAAGGATATTGGGAAAAACTCTGCTATTAGTGTAACCTACAATCCGAAAATCATTAAATTATTTACACATAATCTTTCGGTCTCAGCAAATTATTCGGATCAGATGAATGCAAGAACTATTACAGTAATTGATTCATCAAGGATTACTTCCATAAACAATAGTGGACGGATTTCCTTGAATGGATATTTTGATTATCCATATCTTCTGAGATGGATTTCATTACTGAGAGATGAAAGCAAGGATGCGGATTTTGTAACAGGTAGCCCGCAATGGCTTTTAATGAAATTGGGGGTTTTGGCTGATATGTTCTCTCCTGTAAATTACAGTTATTCGCGAAATAGAAGTTCATCATACTCATATATGCTTGGAAGAGCATCATTCCTATATCAAACAGGTCTTGTTGATACAGTTCCTGCATTTTGGTTGTCTGAATATTCGCAGAAATCAAAAACATATTCTGAAAATGTTTCTTTATCAAGTGGTGTAAATATTTATAATTTATCAGTAAATAGCAGTTATTCTTATGCATATAGTAGAACAGGTTATATGGAGAATCAAAATGAAAATATCAATTTAAGATGGCCTACACTATCAATTGCATTAAATGGAGTGCAGGAATATTTCTCAATGGATAAATTTTTCAGAAGTATTAATATTAGATCATCCTATGCTGTTTCGGAAAGTAAATCAGGAAAAGTAGGGGATGATTATGACAGGATCACATCATCAGAAAATATGACTCCTATTATTGGTGTTAGTTTTATGACAAAAAACAATTTGAATATTGATTATAATTATTCAATTACAAAATCAGGTACTTTCACTTATGGAACTATTGAAACAGAGAGAAGCAATGAAAACAATTCACATAATGCATCTTTGTCGTATGCATTTAATTCTCCAACAGGATTTAATATACCGGTAATCAATAAACGGATAAGATTCAGATCTAATGTGAATCTGAAACTTGATTTTACATATAGTCAAATACTTGAATATGATGTTACTAATGACAATATTCTTCAGAATGTGGTGCGTTATACAATTACTCCTCGCGCTGATTATAATTTTTCAAATAATATTACTGGTGGAATAAATGGATCATTTTCCAGATCGGAGGACAAGAAAAGAGGTGATAATAGGGTAAATATATCTGCAGGTATATGGGTGTTATTCAGATTTTAGTGAAAGGTTTTTCGAATCAGAATACACAGGATGTTTTTTCCGTGTTATTCTGAAGTATCAAATTTACGCTTCTTTTTTCCCACTACCACAATGTAAAAAATTGACTTTAAATATTAAATGTGTTATATTTAAACAAATGAAAGAGTATAAAACCAGAATAATTGAAGAACAGATTGGGAAGATAATCAGGCAATTAGATAGTATGAACAAAGGCGGTAGTGTTGAATATAAATGCTATCCATAGGGTGGTATATATGATATACTGTCGTATATAAACAAGTTATTTTAAATAGTTTGCCTTAATTTATAATAAAAAAGAGAGTAAATCATGATCAACGAAACTAATTATAACAATAATTCACTCACAAAGGAGCAGGAAGATAAAATTGATGAACTATTTAAGCAATGCGACCGTAACGATGCTCCCGGTTGTGCAGTCGGGATAATTAAAGACGGCAGATTCATCTACAAAAAAAGCTTTGGTATGGGCAATCTGGAACATGATATTCCGATTACTTCAGATAGTAAGTTTGATGTTTGTTCTATAACAAAACAATTTACCGCAGCCTGCATTGCTCTATTGCAAATAGATGGGAAACTAAATTTTGATGATGATGTCAGAAAATTTATTCCTGAGTTGCCGGATTATGGGAAAACAATAACAATCAAACATTTAATATTTCATACCAGTGGATTAAAAGACCTTTATAGCCTAATGGAAATGAGTGGGAAAAATTTTGATTATGGACAAAGTTATTTCAATAATAAAGATGTTGTAAAGCGTATCTGTAAATTAAAAGGATTGAATTTTATTCCCGGAGAAGAATATCAATATTCCAATACTGGTTATTTGCTGTTGGCAGAAATTATTAGTAAAGTCAGCGGACAATCTTTCTCAAAATTTGCACAAGAAAGAATTTTTGTTCCTTTAAAAATGGAGAATTCTTTCATAAATGACAACTGGCGGCAGGTTATTAAGAATAGAGTTGTAAGTTATGACAAGAACGATAATGGTCAATACGATACTTATGTACAAATAAGCGATGAGGTTGGTCACAGTGGGCTTCTTACAACTGTTAATGACCTCCTGTTATGGGATCAAAATTATTATAGTGGAAAAGTTGGAGGTGATGAGTTAAAGAAAATAGTCTCTTGTCAGAAGACTTATGTTAGAGAAGAATGGGAATATGGTTTAGGATTAAATTTTTATAAATATAAAAACATTCCAATCGTATCTCATAATGGAAGTTCACGGGCTTTTGAATCTCAAATGAGACGCTTTCCGGATTATAAAACAACAATCATTGTTTTATGTAACACTACCTGTTCGGCATCATCACTTACAGGAAGCATTACTGATGTTATTTTTGCAGATATTATTATTGAACCAAATACTGGACTAATCTCTAAAGATGAAGCCAAAGAATCATTTAATTCAGATTTAGAAATATCATATAAATATGCAGGTAAATTCTACAGCGGCGAATTAGATGTGGAATATCAAATAAAAGTTGAAAAGAATAAACTGTCTATTTATATTAAGGACAAGAAAATTGCGGATGCTACATTGAATAAGGATAATCTTTTTTTAGTAAGTGAATGGGATGCCACTTTACAATTTTGTTTTGATGATAGAAATGAGATCACGGGATTGGTAGTTGATGCAAGCAGGGCACAAGATATGCAATTTGTGAAACAACCGGAATAAAATGTGCAAACTACTAAAGATGACAAGCTGGTATCTGGCTTCGGGGTTACACTCCACCACCCAAATTTGCTCAGCTCTGTTCTGCAAACTTCAGATACCTGAAGACAAGAGGGGACGGGGTTTGGATTTTTGGAATCTTTTCTACACACTTTATAAGTACTATTATTTATTAACTTAAAATATACTAAAAAAAAATTCCAAAATTCCAAACTCCGTCCCCATCTAAAAATAGCTTAGAAGTGGTATTGGAAGGTGATTGGGGAAATTGATTAAATAGAATAATGTAAAAAAAATGGATATTAGGCATTATATATTTGAATGTTTAGCCATTTGTAATAAATATCCTACTGAACAATGGCGAGCAAAGAATATGAGATTCTCTCACCCCTTTGAAAAACTCATGACATGGCTGGTGAATCATGGAGAGTTTTCGGAATAACAATTTTGGATTAGTGCAGATACAACCGTTTTGTTCTATGATAGTATAAAAATGGAATTTCTTTATTGATTATTTTCATTATATTTGCTATTATATACTATTAAATATAAATGGAGTATTTATGACGCTGAATTTTTCAAAAAGCATGACAGTAATTCTAAGAAAATGTGAGGATAGAACCCGTGCATTAAAACGATTTGTAATTGAGCCGGAAGATATAATACATTCCATTTTATCTGAGGATTACAGTGAAACAGTAAAGTATATAATTCATTCAACAGTATTACATACAAGAGAATCATTGCTTGTTATAAGAGATGCTTTCAAGAAAAATATTTTAGAAAAATCAGAGGTCTCAGGTCATCTTATTATATTTGATATAGCAGAGTCGCAGGAAACAAAAAAGCTTTATATTGAAGCAAGAAAAGTATCAGCAGAAATGCACTCAAGATATATTGAGCCAGAACATATCATTATTGCTGTTTTTAGTGAAAACACAGATAAAAGACTGAGAAAACCATTTCTTGATGCAGGATTTGTATTTAAGAATTTTGTTCAGACAATTAAAAAGCAAACATTATTAAATAATCAAAATGTGGATGAACGCATTGAAATTGCAGATACTGAATCAGAAACACCCATTGCTGATTATTTATGCAAGGACTTAACCAAACTTGCAATGGAAGATGCTCTTGATACGGCATTTAATCGGGATGATGAAATTGAGAGGATTATTCAGATTTTGGGTAGAAGAAAGAAAAATAATCCTATACTTATTGGTAAACCGGGTGTTGGAAAAACAGCAATTGTGGAAGCAATTGCTAAAAAGATGATCGCTCGTGAAATCCCCGTAGTACTAAAAAACAAACGACTTCTTTCTTTGGATATGGGCATGATGGTTGCAGGAACAAAATACAGAGGACAATTTGAGGAAAGAATGAAGAATTTTATCAAAGAATTGGAAAATCACAATGATATAATTTTATTTATTGACGAATTACATAATATTGTTGGTACCGGTTCTGCAGAGGGATCTATGGATGCATCCAATATGCTGAAACCGCAATTATCAAGAGGTGATATACAATGTATAGGAGCAACAACATTAAAGGAATACAGAAAATATATTGAAAAGGATGGAGCACTTGAAAGACGATTTCAACAGGTAATGATAAAAGAAATGGACGAGGACTCAACAATAGATATTTTGAAAAGAATTAAACATAAATATGAGCATTATCATAATGTTAAATATTCAGAAGATGCAATTATTAATGCTGTATTATTATCCCAGATGTATATTACTGAAAGAGTATTACCTGATAAAGCAATAGATGTTATTGATGAAGCCGGTTCAAAAATGAATATACAGATGTCACAAAAGAATATGAAGGCAACCGAAAAATTGAAGAATGAATTAAAGACAGTAATCGGGAAAAAGGAATATTATGCTTCATTAGGCAAATACAAAGAAGCGGGGGAAAAGAGAGATGCTCAGATTGAATTGGAAAAACAAATCAAGGAATTGGATCAAAGCAAAACAAAAGATAGTCAAATAATGACTGTTGATACTGATATTATAAAAGAGGTTATTGCATTATGGACAGGTATACCTATAAATAAATTATCAACAAATGCAAATAAGGATATAATTCATATTGAGAAAAAATTGAATGAAGATATTGTTGGGCAGGAACATGTAGTTAAAACCATTTCAAGCGCTTTAAAATTATCATTGCTTGGTCTTAAGGATAATTTGAAACCACAAATTGTGTTTATGTTTATTGGTCCTTCAGGAGTAGGTAAAACCTTTGTAGCAAAGAAAATTGCCGAATATGTTTATGATAAACCGGATTCATTTATGCGTTTTGATATGTCAGAGTATTCCCTTGAACATGAAGTGGAGAAATTGATCGGTTCTCCTCCCGGATATATTGGTTATGAAGAGGGTGGTCGTTTGACTGAATTTGTCAGAAGAAATCCATATTCTCTACTTCTTTTTGATGAAATTGAAAAGGCACATCCAAATATATATAATCTATTTTTACAGATACTTGATGAAGGCACATTGAATGATTCTTTTCATAGAAAAATAAATTTTAAAAATAATATTATTATTTTCACTTCTAATATTGGAACATATAAAAAAGGTGAGAGCAAAAGTATTGGTTTTAATCCTAATGAGACCGAATATGATGAAATTGCAAGAAAAAGATTTTTGGATGAAACAAAAAAGAATTTTAGACCTGAATTCTTAAATCGTCTTGATAATATTATTGTATTTAATAGATTGAATATATCCAAAATAGCACAGATATTTGATATACATTTACACAATATTGCAGATAAATATTCAAAAAAGGGTTTTCCAATTATTTTCGGAAAAGGGATTCCTACCTTTTTAGCAAAACAGAATTACAATTCTGAATATGGAGCAAGAGCTGTTGATAGAAGTATAGAAGGAAACATTGAGAATAAGATTACAGAAGAAATACTGCATGACAGATTCCCAAAGGGGAGAACAATTTGTTTTTCAGTGAAGAATGATGAAATAAATTTTGAATTTCGAGAATTGGAAACTGTAAAACTTCAGGAGGAACATTGAAAAAGTCATTAATAACATGCATTTTAATGATTGCTATTATATTTATAAATGCGCAATTAATTAGTGAAAGAATTGTAGATATAGTTGTTGAAGGTAATTATTTTGCTTCACAGGGATATATTATTGATAAATCATTATTATCTGTTGGTTCAGGTACAATAGAATCCGACATTCAAAGAGCTGTGAAAGAATTGTATAAAACCGGTATATTTGAACAAGTAGAGATTTATAAAAGAGCATCAGAATCCGGAGATATTATAGTTATATCTGTAATTGAACAAAATAGAATTAGTAAAATAATAATGAAAGGCAATAAGAAACTGAAAGAAAAGGATTTATTTGAAAAAATTTCAATTAATGAAGGTGATTATGCATCACTTGCAAATTTCCATAAAATCAAGAATGAATTGATTTCTCATTACAATAATGAGGGATATCTAAATGCTGAAGTTAGTGTGGAGTCAGATGAGAACGATGATAATAGAGTAAATATATTAATCAAAATAGTTGAGAATCAAAAAATCTTTATTAAGCATATTGAGATTTACGGTAATTTAAAGATTACCGATAATAAAATAAAAGGAAAGATGGCAACAAAAGAAAAGGCTTTTCTTAAAGATGGTTTATTCAAGGAAGAGGATTTCAAAGAAGATAAAAAAATAATTCTTTCATTAATAAAGGAAAATGGATTTCCTGATGCTGTAATTGATTCGGTTATAAAAGAGTTTTCCTATGACAACAAATCAATGTTTATAAATATTTATGTAACCCAGGGAACAGAATATATAATCGGCGATATAACTATAAATGGAAATAATGAAGTGAAGACAGAGATATTGCAGCATTATATAAAGGCAAGAAAAGGGGATGTTTTCAATCAATCGATTTTTGATAATATGCTAGCAGGAATGTATGAATATTATATGAATAAGGGATATATATATGTTTCAATATTACCTGAAGATATCAGAGAAGACGAATATATTTCATTTAAAATTAATATTACTGAAAACAATCAGGCAATTATCAGAGATATTATAATTACAGGTAATGAAAAAACTGAAGATGCTATTGTGAGACGAGAGATATTAACTCTTCCAGGTGATGTATTTAAACGCAATGAACTTGTATTATCTCATAGCAATTTATTCAGAAGCGGATTTTATGAGGATGTTCAGATTAATCCAATTCCAATACCAGAAACCGATAAGGTTGATATTGAATTTAGAGTAGTGGAGAAAACAACCGGAGAATTTAATATTGGTATGCAGTATAATCAGGTTGATAATTTTAGTGGAAATATTAAGATAGGAATAAACAATATTCTTGGAAAGGGATTATCATCCAATATAATGCTTGAAAAGGGTTTTAATGTTTTTAATATAAATTTGGGTTTTACCGAACCATATCTTATGGGTTATCCTATTGTAGCAGGAGCTGATGGTTATTATCAGACAAGGAATTATACATACTATAATGACAGAAGAAAGGGTGGGAAAATCAGAACAGGTTATATTTTATCAAAAAAATTGAATACAAAAGTATACTTATCATATAAACTTGAAGAAGTGTATTTATATAATAATTCACTGGTTGACTCCAATATATTTGACCCATGGATCCTTAGTCAATTGAATAATGCTCAGTGGCTTTCCGAATTATCTCCTTCAATTGTCAGAGATTCAAGAAATCATTATTTCTTTCCTGAAGCAGGACAGCTTATGGGTATATACTTTAATTTTGCAGGTGGACCATTTGGCGGACAAATTGATTATTACAAAATGACTATGGATTTTAGACATTATCAGAAATTATTCTGGAAGCTTACATTAATGTCAAGATTTGCAGGTGGTTTTGTTGATGGATACTCAAGCCCTGAAACAGTTCCAATAAGTGAAAGATTCTCATTAGGCGGAGTGGGTTTCTGGGGACTTAGGGGTTATTATGATAGAGCTATAGGCCCCTACTCTGATAATTATTGTATTGGTGGAAGAGGATCAATGCTGATTAATATGGAATTAAGATTAAAATTAAATGAGCAGGCATATCTACTAATGTTCTATGATGTAGGTAATGCTTGGGAAAATATGACTACTGCATGGAGTGACAAGTTTGCGCCATTATACCATGCTACCGGTATTGGTGTGAGAATGGAAATCCCTATGATGGGTATTCTTGGAATTGATCTTGGATATGGGTTTACTGACACTGATTTTGCAGGCGGCGGTAAATGGGAACCACATTTCCAGATAGGAACATCTTTTTAAGGAGTAATAATGAAAAAACTATTTACTCTATGTTTAATTCTTTTATTTATTTTCATATTCAGTGCTGGTGATATTGGATATGTTGATATTGAAAAAGTATTTAATGAATATAAGGGTATTGAGGATATCAATAAGCAAATTGATAAGGAAATGAAAGAATGGAAAAACCAGATGACAAAAATGGAGAAGGAGATAAATCGTCTTGAACAAGAGTTTGATGAAGAGGCACCAATGTTATCTGAAGAAGCAAAAATACGAAAAAGAGATGAAATCAATAAAAAAAGAAAACAATTAAATGATTTTATTGAAGAGATTTGGGGAGAATATGGGAAAGCAACAACAATAAATCAGCAGCTTCTAAAACCTATTGTTGAGAAAATAAATGAAGTAATAAATACAATGGCAGTAAATGACAAATATGATGCAGTATTTGATATTTCAGGAGGTAATCTTCTTTATGTTAATACTGAAAAGGATTTAACTCAGAGAGTTATTGAGGAACTAAATAAAGAGTTTTTTATTCCTGTTCAGACATTAGAGCAGTATGTAGTATATGATTTTATTGCAGAGGATAAGGAAGCGAGAAATGAGCAATATCATATTAAACTTGCAATGGCATTATACAGGAATCTTAATATTACAAATATAATGGAGTCAGTTAATATAAGGGATGTAAATGATTTGCTGCAAGGCAGAGGCGTTAGTAATATTGAAGAATTAAGTATTGCAAATGCAATGGACTATGCAGCAGAACTTGGAGCAGAATATTGTATTATAGGCACAGTTGCTGTTTCTGGAAGTAGAATAATTGTGAATGTAACTGTTTTGGATGTTGTGAAAAGAAGTATGATAAAGGATATTAATAAGGAAGCAAGCGGTGATCTTGCATTTGAAAATATGAGTTCCGAGATTCTTGTTGAAGTAAAGAAACTATTAAATGAGTGAGGATGCAAATGAAAATTGATATTATGCAGATTATGAAAATTTTACCGCATAGGTATCCTTTTCTTCTTGTTGATAAAATTATTGATTATACAGATGATGAGGTTACAGGTATAAAATGCGTTACAATGAATGAACCATTTTTTCAGGGGCATTTTCCAGATCATCCTATAATGCCTGGGGTGCTGATTGTTGAATCGCTTGCCCAGACAGGTGCAATTTTCATTTCAACGCGCATTGAAAATCCTGATGATTATATACCATATTTTGCAAGGATTGATAATGTAAAATTCAAGAGTCCGGTAAGACCGGGTGATATTCTTGTAAATAAATGTAAATTATTATCATTCAGGAATAATATTATGAAAATGGAAGCAAAAGCATATGTAGATGATAAGGTTGTTTGTCAGGGTGAATTTACAGCTGTTCTTGTTAAAAAAGAGGAAAATTAGTGATAAGTATTTACAATACTTTATCAAGAAAAAAAGAAGAATTCAAACAGACAAATAGTGATGGAAAAGTACGACTTTATAGTTGTGGAGCAACAGTTCAGGCAGAGCCGCATATAGGTCATATGCGTGCAGCAATAACTGCTGATATTATTAAGCGCACATTATTTTTAGCGGGTTATGAAATAATTTCAGTATATAATTTCACGGATATTGATGATAAGATTATAAAAAAAAGCAATGAAACAGGAATTGATTATAGAAAAATTGCTGCTGATAATATTGATAAGTACATGAAATTCATGAATAAACTTAATATAGGGAAATTTACATTTTATCCCAATGCAACAAAGCATATTCAGGAAATTATTGAGCTTATTGAGAAGCTTATTGATAAAGAATATGCATATGAGAGTAATGGCAATGTGTATTTTAGGGTTAAGAAATTTAAGGATTATGGAAAATTATCAGGGAAAAATATAGATCAACTGATGAGTGGAAAAAGGGTTGATGTGGATAAAAGTAAAGAGAATCCGCTGGACTTTGCATTATGGAAAAAACACATAAAGAATGAACCATATTGGAATGCTTCTTTTGGAAAAGGCAGACCAGGGTGGCATATTGAATGTTCGGCAATGAGTATGAAATATCTTGGAAAGACATTTGATATTCACACAGGAGGACAGGATCTTATATTTCCGCATCATGAAAATGAAATTGCACAAAGCACTGCTATAACATGTGCTCCATTAGCAAATTACTGGGTGCATAATGGAATGGTTAATCTAAAAGGTGAGAAAATGTCAAAATCAATTGGTAATGTATTTGGCATTGAATCTCTTCTTAAGAAATATTCAGCAAATATTATAAGAATGTATCTTTTTAAAACACATTACAGAAAAGATATTGAATTTTCACTTGAACGAATGGATGAAGCAAAAAATGCATATAAAAGAATCACAGATGCATTAGCTGACATTGAAATGGATGAAAACAAAATTAATAAAGAACGATTTGACGAATTCACAAAAGCATTATTTGATGATTTTAATACTCCTGAAGCAATTGCTCATATTTTTGAATCAGTGAATTCCATAAACACAGGAGAAAATAAGGAATTGGAGGCATCAACTATAGTAAAAATGCTAAGTATATTGGGT
>CBDUZN010000044.1:0-12362 GCA_965371715.1 uncultured bacterium
CCATATAAATAATATATACAATTGTAACAATGATATTAACTATCTCATAATTCATTTCTTTTCTCCTTCATATCTAATTATTGTTATTGTATTTTTCATCTCGTCAATTTCTTCGTCAATTCTTTTTATTTCGTTCTCTTTTATGCTTATTTTTAGATTATTAACCTTTCCCGTAATATAGTTTTCTACATCATTTCTACTTTTTTGATTTGAATTTTCATTGCTGATTTTTTCTCTAATATTATCAATTACTTCTTTCATTTCATTTATCTGTTCCCTCATTAATATATTCTCATCTATTAATTTTTTATTTACATCAAAAGTATTCTTCTGGGTTTGATTTTTGTTATAATTTTGCATCATATTTCTTTTCTTCTCTAGTTCTGCTATTCTATTTTCTAAATTTTTATTCGCAAATAATATTTCACTTTTTTTATTAAAATCTTTTTCTACTGATTCTTCTTCCTTAGAATCAATTTTTCTATTCGTTTCAATTTCTTTAATCCTCTCGTTTAATGATTTAGTATATTTATCTACTTTATTATTAAATTCTTTTATTAGATTATCTTGGTAATCTTCAAATTTTGATATTATCTTCTCATTTTCACTATTATTCTCTAGTTTAATATTTAATTGATTGTAATCCTTTTCAATCTTATCACTATTTTCCCTATTTGATTTTTCTATATTTATCAATTCATTTGTATGCCTACTAATTTCTTCATTAAACAACTCTGCTGAAACATAAGTACTTTCTATTTTGTTTTCCTGCTTTTTAATGTTTTCTTTAACAGTATTTATCTTAAGAGAGAGTTTGCTTAATATGTTAGTGTTTTTTTCCTCAATTTTATCTTGTTTTAAATTCAATTTTTGCTGTGTTTCTTGTACTTTTATAATGTTTTTTTTTAATTTATTAATCTCCTCATCGAAATTATATTTTATAATCTCCTTATTTATTGAATTTATTGCACTAATGGCTTTCTTAGCATTTTCCACATAAATACTATTATCTGTTTTCTTGTCATTTGTATGTTTAAGTAATTCTAATTGCACGTTTTGCATCTCTTCTGTTTTTTCTTTGAAATTCTTAGTATATTCTTTTAATCGTGAATTAATTATGCTTTTACTTTCATTTTTAGCATTTTTTATTATTTGAGATTCTTTATCTTCATAATGCTTATTTATTTCTTCTAACTTTTCTAATGCTTGTTTGAATCTATCAATATATTCATATATTTTATCCATAAAACCTCTTTTTCACACTTTCATTTTATCTGCTACATAACTTAACAACAATTCTCTTTCATCACTTATTTGCCTATTACTTTTCACTGTTTTAAGGTAATCATCAAAAACATCATGTTTTAATTTCTCTTTTCTTGTTAAATACTGCTTTCTAACTTCAGTGTATTCATTAATATCTTTTAAATACGCTGTGATTTTCGCAAATTCAAAATTGCTGATATTTTTCTTGTCTTTCTGAATAACATCAATTAGCCAATCCTTTTTATTGTTTTCCACAAATTTAAGACAAGCATTAATATAATGACCCTGATAATATTCTGATATTCCAATTAATATTTCATTTGCACTTTTAGGGAAAATATTATCAAATGATTTTTCATCTTTTATTCTTCTTATTAATTTGAAAAGTTGAGTCTTATCAATGTTTTCTATTTCACTATACTTATTTGCCTCATTGATTATTTTTTTAAATAATTCTTCAGTAGGTTTATCATAATATTGTTCTAGATGATTTTCAATTATTCTAAGAAGATGTTCATCTCTTACTTCAGTTATAAAGCTCATTATTTGATCTTCTACTTCCTGTACACTTAAGATATTAGCATTCTGTATACAATATCTATTTTGGTAGCCCCTATATTTTGCTTTATGAACATCATATTTGTCTACATCAATATAATGGAGTATTCCATACCTTGCTCTTGTAACAGCCATATATAAACTGGTCATCTCCTTTGCATTAGTATCCAATTTAGGGATTAGGTTCAATAAAATGATATTGTCAAATTCTAATCCTTTTACACTATCTGAATCTATTGCTGTTATATTGTCATTACTAATTTTTTCAATAATATCACATTTTATTTTTTTATCAGTTTTGTTGTATATAATTATTATTTTATCATTATTTTTTAATTTTATTTTTGTAAGTGCAATAATTAATTTTTTATAACCCCCAATTACAAGAGTAGGCTTTTTATACTCTACAAGACAATCTCCACCAGTTATTATAGAATAATTTTTCCTTGTATTATGCTTACCTAATTTTTCACTAAAAAACATCTTAATGTTAATATCAGCATAATCTGCTATTTGCTTAGATAATCTATGACACTTTGTTAAAGTGTTTTCTTTTAATTCAATCTTATATTTTTTCCATACATAGGTAATTATTTCTTCAAACGAAAAATCATTGGGAACAGTTCTTTGAAAAACATCCCCTGCCACGATCAAATTACATTTTGATTCTTTTAGTAAAACAATATCACATATTTTCTTTACTTGGCAATTAAAGAGGTTTTGAACTTCATCTATCAATATTGTGCAATTTTCTGAAACATTTCGGATTATTTTTTGTAATACTTCTTTGTCTTTTACTTTTTCAACAATATCTATAGGATCATCTAGTTTTTCTTTCTTCATTTTTCGTTTCAAACGATTGAATAATTCCTTGCTTCCTTTTAGAATATCATTAATCTCTTCCTCATAATACTTGAAATTAAAATCTTTCTCACGGTTACTTATCATATCTGTTGCCTTTATAAAACTAAGATAGTAATAATAAATTATCTCTGAACTAATCCCTTTTAATTTTTCATTAGAACTATGCTTCTTCATTTTATCAATTTGCTTAATTATATCTTTTTTCTTTGGGAATAGCCCTGATTTTGATAGATAAGCATAAAATGAATCAAATTGATAGATTATTACATCTTCTACAAATTTATGGTTTTCAATTTCAAGAATATCCTTTTCGGTCAAAAAATCTTTATATGATATATTATTATGTTTAAGTGATGGAATGAAAAATTGTTCTCCTAGTTTTTTTGTTGGTAACAATAAAATTACTTTTTTACCTTTTTTTACACTTTTTTCTAACAATTTAAACAAAATTAAGCTTTTGCCGGTACCTGGAGGACCTTTCATGATATTGATAGAATTAGTGTTTTCACAAATCTGATTACTAATTTCGTCTATAATCTTATTGGATTCCCTATCATAACACCAAATAAAATTATGATATTCAATATCAAGAAAATCATTTAATTTTTTTTGATTTTTTTTATCCAAATAGCTTGAATCAATGTAATAACTGTTAATATTTATTTCATCTGATAACTGCTTCTTTGTTTCACTTTCAATATTAAAATTATTATGTGATTCCGATTTTATTAATTGTTCAGCATCTACTCCATCTATATTCTCAATTATTCTTCTGTGTTTTTCTTTTCTACTTGTTTCTTCATAAACATTTGAACGTTTCTTGAAAAATAAAAATCTTACAATTAATTCATCATTTACTTTACCAAAATCAAAAATTATCCTAAAATCACGTTTTCTGAATCTAAATATGGATTCTTTTGTATTTTTTAATTTCACAATCCCCTTGTGGTCTCCGGTACTTATTTTTTTTGTTATTAATATCATTTTATCCGTAATATAACTCATATTTTTGTTAATAAAATGTAAATCTCTTCTTATTGATTCTGAAATAATAATTTTCAATTTACACTACCTATCCAATATCTTAAATTGATTAACTTGTTACTCATACTTAGTATAATAACAATTATTTCCAAATTTGTAAAGTAATTCATTTTTGATATGAAAAATAAAATAATCAAAAAAATATCTTTTCATTTACTTTTTTATGTATTTAGATATTTAGACCAGAATCAATGTCATTTTTCCATTGGATTTCTTGCATCTTTCTTTACCTTCATCGCAACCATAACAGTGAGGGTTTCTATTATTACTATGGATAATATACAAACATATATTCCAAATACGGCATATATACTTACAATTGTTGTTACATTTATTACATCACAGATTACTGTTAAAAACATTTTGCTAAGGATTGATATTCTTACTTTTAAAGATGTAAACATTGCTGTATATAAACAAGCACAAATCATACACATTATAATTGCTATCATTTTTTCTCCTTCTCTTTGTTATGATATAATAAAATGTTTCATTACTTATATTAAAGACATCTTTATTGTGATTTTTCAAATTTCTTTGGGATTTTGGAATTTTCTTTGTATCGTTTCTTCTTTATAGTTCTTTTATTTTTTTGATAAATTCCTTTTCGATTGATGTTGTTTCACAATAATTTGCATAAGTTAATATCCAGTCAGCAATTTCATTTATTAAATCAACACAAGTATCTTTATTCCAAAATGTATATTGTGTAATTCTTGCCAATCCATATGCACTCCATACCAATTTATTACTTAATACAGTATTGTTTTTCAAAATATCTAATCTGAAATACTTCTCTTTACATCCATCTTTTGTATTGGGTTTGCCAAACCTACCTCTATCTAATGCATCTGCATCCTTTAATGTTTTCCATATAATATCATTTTGTATTTCAGGAGGACATTCACTGTCATCAATAGAATGATATTTAATAGCATTAATGCATCTTTCCAAATATTCTTTATTCACTATTTTTTTTGTTAGACAATCAGAATGCATTTTGGCAGAATTATTACCATGTTTTTCATTCTCTTTATTATTTTCTTTTCCAAGATCATGAATAAGTGCAGCATAATTAGTTATATTTGATATTTCATTATTTAGATTATTATTCAGATAATTAAGTATATTAACCCAAAATAAAACCCTTGTTATATGAGAAATACCATGCTGACTGTATACCATAGATTCAGATGAAAATTTATCTGAAGTTAAAAAGAAATCCAAATGATTACAAATATTCTTAAATTCACTCAAAATATTAATGAGTTTCTTAATTGGTATTATTTCATTTTTATCAATATTAATAATCTGTTCTAATAATTTTTTACCAGGAAATAGTAAATATCCATAATTCAAAAATAATATACTATTAGTATGTATTTTTTCTTTATGTTGAGGTAAATTATTTTCAAAATCATTTTTGTCATTTTCGTGGATTATTATCCTATTGATAAAAGAATCTGATATTTTTTCAGAATTAGAATTGTTTCCCTTAAAAACAATAAATTCTGCTGATTGAAATTTATTATATTCCTTATTAGAAGAAACATTGGAAAAAATCTTTTCCCACTCATATTTTTTGTATCCCTCTAATACAAAAGATGCGAAAGAATCTGATGCAAGATTTTTCTTACTAACACTCCATTTAATATTACTGTCATTTAAAATTTTACCTAATGATATTTCTAAAATGCAAACTGGTTTATCTAATGGTGTATTCTGTTTAAAGCTATTAAATAATGCCTTTCTTTGAAATGCAATAAATGTATAATTAGTAGGATTCAAAAAGAAGTTAATACATTGATGAATGTTTTTTTTTATATATCCATTAAAATTAATATCAATTTTTGATCTGATTGATTGGACATTCTGCCCGGACAGATCCTCAAAGTTGCCTCCTGAATTATTCCTACATTCTATACCCCCATCATTAACTATTTGAATTAAGTTACTTAATGGAACTAAATAATAAACAAATATTTCATTTATGTCTGCATTTAATTTACTATATAATTTTTTACGATATTCTTTGTGTTCATCATCTTTTAACAAGTCAATTAATTGTTTACTGTAATAATCCATATTTTTAAAATAATGATAGTGTTTTACTCTGCTTATTAACAGAATATGATTTTAAATAAATATATAGTTTTTCAATATTTGTTTTTCCAATTATTTTCTTTCCATCAATTTCAGCATTGATTAATTTATATAAACTTGGAATATTGTTTTTTTTCATTACTTCAATTATGTTCTTCCAATATCGCAATTGGATATTAGAATTAGATGATATTTCATTAATATCCATATATGGATTATTAATAATTAATTTGAGATTATCAAATAGTGGATCTGTTTCATTTATATCAAATTCATAAACTTCTATATCAATATTATCTAAATTTTGTAAATATTTTCTCATAACTTTCTTAATAGTTGCTAATGGGATTCCACCGTTCATTGCACCCATCCATGGAAAAGCAATTGATGTAATACCCATATCTTTATAGCTATTTGTAAATTTTAATAATGTAGATATAATCCATTCCTCTTTTGATGGTTGATGCCAGTCATTTTTTATAGCAAAATTTAAAATAAATGGTTTGTTTTTTCTATAAGGTAATATTTGACCTGGTTTTAATAAATGCTTCTCACATATTTTTTGATATTCTTTAAACATTTCTGGATAACGCAATTTATATTCAAGTGCTATACCCTTTCCCATTGCACCAATACAATTAACCGTATTAACAATTGCCATTGCTTTTGTATTAAAAATATTACCTTTTAATTCTTTATAAGCCATAATTCAACTTTTTTGATTATTTTTTCAATAATTATATTCATTAAGTATATTTTATATGAATTTAATAAATAATCAACATTAATTTATTAAAAAATTCCAAATTTACTTCTTGTACTGTTTTCTTGATTTTAATTGTTCATAAAACAAATATTTGTAATTTCTATAATATAACTCATGAAATTTTTACCTTTCCATTCATCACTAAATAAGTACTTTTCGATTTTATCTACATAGTTCTTTTTCATAATTCTTTTATTGCAATTTGTTATTATTTTTGAACTCTTCATACATTTTTATTTCATCATTTATTTCCTTTAATACCCATGTAATTATTAATGCGTCATCAAAAAATCCAATTACTATTAACCAATCAGGGATTAGATCTACGGGATTAATAAAATACAAAAGACAAAACACTATTGATATCATAACTTTTTTAGGAGTTTTTCTATAAACATTATTCTTCCAATCTTTAACCATTGATATCATTATTTTGATTTTACTAACAATTTTAATCAAATAATTTAAGTTCTTCGAATTAAGTAGATTGGTAGAATTATTAATCAATTCTTCTAATTTCCTTGGATTATTTAATGTTTGCTTGTTTTTATTCGCATATTCACTCTTGATGTTCTTTAAAACTTTTTTAATCTCTTTTTTAGTGTTTTCCTCATCAAATTTAATGTTTTTCACAATTGACTTCCTTATTTGTTTTAAATCATTTATATCTTAACTACAAACATTACTTACTTCTCAAGAGTAATAAAAAGGCATTAATCTTGCAATTTGTTCAATTGTTGTATTTTTACTATTGATTTCTAATATTTTCTTTTTCTCACAGAAATGATTGAATCCATCATATTTTTCTTTTAGTTTTTTTAAATTGGTTCTTTCTTCATCATTTATTAGTTTATCATCACCATTTATTAATCTAAAAATCATATTATTTACAAGAGGAAACATAATATTAAATATATTTGAATCTTCTATTCCATTGCTTTCTAATGGTTCAATGGGTTCTTTTAACAGTTCAATTGATTTACCGGTCTCTCCACAGTAAAACATAATCACAGCCATCCATTTTTTTATCAAATTAACCGGATATGCATTGCTTTTTTGCAATATATAATCATATAAATTGTAAATTATTTGTTCAGTTTCTATTGATTCTCCATTTTCTTTCTTTATTAAATAATTCAGCCATATATATCTTACATAATCTAATAGCATAAAATTGTTGATTGATTTCTTACTTCTTTCCTTTATATATTCATTTATTTCCTTTTTTAATATTTTATCATTATCTACTCTAAATTCTATTAAAATGTACTTTAACATTCCATCTATATTGTTTTTCATCCATTCAAGTGAAATCATATAACTTATTCCCTGTTGATAGTAAAAATCATATCTATCTAAAATTTCTAAATCCTTTTGTAAATATGTTAATGCAGTTTTATAGTTTTCTTCCTTTCTATTAATATCGTATTCAAAAGCATTTGCTTGAGCATAAGTACCATATAATCGTGCTAAGATATTATCATCTTTATTTTCAAAATTTATAGTATCAAAGGTTTTCTCATATTCAATAAGGGGTTCTATTATTTCATCAATTGCCTGTTTAAAATTAAATGCATTAAAATATTTAGATTGTGAATAAAATAGTATTGCTTCAAGTTTTCTTTCATATCTTGTCAAAATTGTAGGAAATATTTTTGACCCATTATTATTAATAAGTTTTAGGTACTCATTAATATATATTATTTCCTTATTATCTTTTATTGTTCCTGAATGGAATTCTAATTGATATAGTATATATAAGCAAGATTCTTTTATTTTAAGAATTGATAAGTCTATTTGTTTTTCATCCAAATTAGTAATATAGTAATATAGTTGCTCAAGTGATCCTTTCAATTTCTTTGATTCCTTATAATCATATTGTACCTGCATAAATTGCTCTTTTAATGTATCCGAAATAGAGGTTGCGATTTTCTCTGCCTTTTCTCTATTTTTCATATAAACAGAGAATTTCTCTTCAAAAAATCCTTTTGAATAATTCGCCATCTTTTTATTATCTGAATTAAAATTTAATATTGCTAATGATAATGCTTTATCTTCATATCCTTGTTCTATCAGATTAATAAATACTTCTTTTCCTCTGCTTCCGATTACTCTACCGTTAAATTCTCTTACATTAATCCGTGTTTGTCGTCCTTCTCCAATTTTTCTATTACTAAGGCATCCCACAACTAAATCTGCGATTATTAAATCATAATCTTTTCGTGCACTCCCCATTTCAATATTATAGGTTTTGCCTTTTGGCATTTTTATATTCTTTCCAATAATTTCCATTAACTGATGTTTTAAATATTCATGATATCGTTTGAGATCATCCCGATTATCTGTTTTCTCCGAGTCAATAAATGGACTTATTGGACTTTCAGACCTAATTGATACTCTAAATACTATTTCATCATATTTTAATAAAATTTTTTCATTTTCTAAAATTCCAATCATTAAGCCAATAAGGGAATCAACATATACTTGCTGTGGATGAATACACAATAAAGGTGAATTAATAGTTTTAATAATATACAATTCCTCGGATATTATACTTTTGCAAAAATCATCAACAAATGCTCTGCCTTCTTCTGATGTCATTAATTCACTACAATGGATTTTGTTCAAATCAATTTCTTCATATTTTTCATTACATAATTCAAGGAATTCCTTTCCTTTCTCAAAAAATGATTCATTGCAAGCATATCCACCAATAAATGATTTACTTTTACTATAGCTATTCGGCATAAAATCCCCAGATTCATCTAAACATACATATATTTTATTCATTTTATTGTCTCCTATTCTGTTTTTTTATTATCTTTCATATAATCAATTAAAAGCATTGATGCTTCCCTATTATGTTTAATCTTTTTTAATAAGTACAATCTTTGTTCTTTTGCAATATTTAAAAAACTATTCTTTTCTTTTTTACTTTTTCTTTCATATCCTTCAGCTATATTTGATACTATAGATATTGATGCTCTTCTTATTTGGTCTTTTAATCCAAAATCTTTTACAAATTTTCCTGTGTTTGTTAATTCATAAATTTCTGACACCAATTCTCTTGCTTCTTGAAATACATTTAAATCTTTAAATCCCTCCATCCTTACCGCCTTTATAATTTAATTCCTTTCTTTCCGCATCCCGCATCACGGTCTTACCGTATTACACATTTCCATAGCTTAAACGGTGTGATTAAGACTGGAAATAAATATTCGGTTGAAGAAATATGGATGGAATTATAGTTTTCATACCTTATAGGTAATGTATAAATGTGAGTTTGACAGGGAGTTAGAGCAGGCGGAATCTAAGTTTTCATACCTTATAGGTAATGTATAAATGTTCTACACCAAACAATATGTTAATTGGATGAATAAGTTTTCATACCTTATAGGTAATGTATAAATTATGGGTGAACTTGATAAGGACGCAACCACAGGGTTTTCATACCTTATAGGTAATGTATAAATAAGATGAAAAAGTACACAATTGACATCTACAACAGGTTTTCATACCTTATAGGTAATGTATAAATATCAGATGGTATTAGTAAACGATCAATGTTTTAACTGTTTTCATACCTTATAGGTAATGTATAAATTTATATGAAAAGTTCCAGTGATTCATCATCCATGTTTTCATACCTTATAGGTAATGTATAAATTGAAATCCACAATTTACAGGCACAGGTTGATGAGGTTTTCATACCTTATAGGTAATGTATAAATTGAAATCCACAATTTACAGGCACAGGTTGATGAGGTTTTCATACCTTATAGGTAATGTATAAATATGTATGACATAAACAAAGAGAAGATTGCAAGGAAGTTTTCATACCTTATAGGTAATGTATAAATCGCTAGAATAGTAGACAGACTTGTACAACATAGTGGTTTTCATACCTTATAGGTAATGTATAAATTAGTGCTGATTTGTGCAATGCTGATTTGTGCAATGCGTTTTCATACCTTATAGGTAATGTATAAATTAGTGCTGATTTGTCCTATGCTAATTTGCATAGTGCGTTTTCATACCTTATAGGTAATGTATAAATTGAAAGGCAAAGGAACTTTTTGCAAAGTGTAGAAGTTTTCATACCTTATAGGTAATGTATAAATTGTATATACATCTGACCCTTCAACTTTTGTAGAATAGTTTTCATACCTTATAGGTAATGTATAAATTGTATTTGGTGATAACCAATGGAGAACTGGTTGTGGGTTTTCATACCTTATAGGTAATGTATAAATTACTTAAAAGGATTAAACAAAATTCAAGCATGTTAGTTTTCATACCTTATAGGTAATGTATAAATTACCCAATGACACACGTAAAGATACACAAACAAGAAGTTTTCATACCTTATAGGTAATGTATAAATCAATGATTTTTTCATATTTATATAATATCCGATATCTAAAATTAGTCAAATGATATTTTCCCTTTTTGAAAATTTCCCTCCAAAAACCTTTTTTGAAGTATATTTCGTTGTTCTTAATTCGTAAATCAATAATGAATCACCTTCATTTGGTAATAATACTTCATTTAATTGAAATATTAGTAATTTATAATTTTTTTCAGAAATTTCTCCATCAAATACAGAGTTTTGTATATGCCATAGAAATTTTCTACATATTTTCATAACCTTTCCACATCTTTTTTTATTTACATCATAACTTAATATTATATGCATTATATACTACTTGGAATTATAGAAATTATTACATTAAACATCTAATATTATTGGGTTATATTTTTTATTATATTTAATGGATTTTTCCAACTTCAAAATTTCTGTTTTAATTAATGTTCTATAACTCATCTTTCTTTCATTGATTTTTACCGTTTCATTCAATTTATCATCAAAATATTCAATCGTTATTATTCTCCCTTTATTATTTAAAAAAACTCCTTCATTCTTATTCTCAAAATGTTCGTGTATTAATATATTTTTTCTTATTAAATTAAATATTAATCTATCTACAATAATTGGCTTAAACATTTCAGCTATATCCAAGTGTAAAGAAAACTGTCTGTTGACTGAAGAATGCAAAAACCCAATCCTTGGATCCAATTTGCTTAAATACAAATATTTTAATATTTGTGAATATAGTAATGAATTATAAAAACTTATAATTGCATTGATTCTATCTTTTGGTGGTCTTTTTGTTCTTTTTATAAAACGGAAATTATCATTATTGATAATATTCTTAAAGCACGAAAAATATACCATTTTTGAATATCCTTCAATATTCATAATTTTGTACATATTTTCCTCATCTTCTATCTTTTTAATGTTTTCCAAAAGCATTATTTTCTGTTTATTTAAGTTTATTCTTCTTTCAATATAATAGCTCAATGTTTTCAATTCATTTTTTATGGCTCCAATAACAAACAATTTTGCTAAAGATATTCTTCTTTCATGTTTATTATATATCTGTGCTTGTTTTAATAGAAATGTGTTGACTGATGATAATTTATTTGGGCAAAAATGCCCTGCTAAATTAGCATAATAATTAAAATAGAATAACACAATCCCATTTTTTGATAAAAATTCCAGTAATTTGCTATTAATCTCAAAATTTCCAAACATATAAATATCTTTAACAAGATAAACTGGAATATATATTTTTCTCTGATCTTTAAATTGAAAACAAAGAGTATTATCTTTTCGTCTTAATGTTCCATCAGATGTAATATATATACTTTCTTTCATTTTTCTCATTTTCCCTCAAATAATTGTTTTAGTTATTATAAA
>CBDUZN010000045.1:0-12013 GCA_965371715.1 uncultured bacterium
ATAATTCCCTGAATTATTTATTCCAAATACAATTAACAGTGTATCTCCTGAAATAATAATATTATCGGATTTATTAATAATATTTCTTTCAGAATATTCAAGTAAAGGAGCCTTTATTTCTCTAAATAATGTGAATGATTTTATTAATGAATCAGAAATAATTCCGCAATAAAAATTCTCTGTAAAAAATGGATTTAAAGTATCGGAAACAATTGTTAGCGTAGAATCATTTGCAAATACTGTTTGTCCCGGCAATATTGTATCAGCAATAAATAAAAGCGTATCATTTATGCTAATGCGTTCAAATTCACTTCTTATTGTAAAATACACATTAAAAAGTGTATCTGTTCCGGTATTTTTAATTTCAGGTTTAATATAACCCATATCACCTGCAGAAAATATTCCATCAGCTATATTTAGCGAAAAAATATTTTCAGTAAATTGCAGATTTGTTAACAATGCATTATGGTCCGTATCTTCAATAATAATTACAGTAGAATCCATTTTATAATTATGTGCAGTTGCATAAATGATTAATGTATCTCCGGCATTAAATGAATTATTAAATGATAAATATCCTGTAAAATCACTGTAATTTGAGTTTATCAATGTATCATTGAAAATCAATGATACCATTGCATTATTTACAGGATTAATACCATTAGAAATATATACTCTAATGCTATCTTCAAGAAGAGGAACAATATAATCGGTAATTATACTTAATTCCCCATAAATATCCCAATAAATACTTAGAGAAGGATCACCAAGAATATTATACATTTCAAAATATCTTTTTGAATATCCTCCTCCGGAATATTGATTATAAACAGCCATTTTGGAATAATTGAGTAATTGTCCATTAATAGAATAAGATGAATCGGCAATTGCTCTAATAAGAGCCCTTTCCATTGCATCATCTTCATACCATAATGAATTAACAGAAGATCCAATAAATGATATGGCTCCACCATTTGCTCTTATCCATGTTTCACCAAAACATTCAGAAGAATAAGCATAATTACCAGTAAGACAAGAAAAACTGTAAACAAGAGATAAGTTCTGAAAATTTGTTAAAGCATTAACATTTGCCTGATTAAATGGAGGTCCTCCCCATAATGTTTGTAAACCATGCCCCGTATAGATACCCATAGCTCTTCCTGTATTAAATGCTTCATTAACAGGTGTTCCTGTATAATAGAAATCATAAAATGAATCAACAGTCATTGGTAATGTTCTTAGTTTATATGCTGCATAATTTTGTGTTGCTTCTGCTAATAAATGAAACCCTCCATCATCGGTTGCCATTAAATATGCCTTATTAGCCCAGTCATCCGTTGAATCCCATAATGCCTGTTCATATAATAAAATTTTATTTGTCATTAATTCAATATCTGTTGTATCTTCAACAGGTAATCTGCCAACATAAACATCCGGAAAATAATCCGTTCCTTCTAATGTAGAATAATAAAGATCGGTTGGAGGTAAATTCATTTCTGTACCTATGAAATTAGGAATTTTATCAATATCACCAATTAAAAGTACATATTTAAGCGGGAAAACCGAATTATCGTAGAAATTTTGAATTGCACTTTTTATTTCATTATTGGTGCTGCCCACTGAATCAGTTACTATAATTTTTGTTATGAATCCTTTATTCCTTTTCCACTCTATTAAGGGAATTGCTGCCGCAAGATACTCAGATGGCAATACAAATAGATAAACAGCCGGTAATTCTCCCCAATTTGTTTCTGCATCAATAGCAATGCTATTAGAATTAATAATTATATAGGTATATGCAGTAATAATATTCTGAACCGGATTATATGAAAATGGATAAATTTCAATCATTGTTTTTCTCTTACCCATAATGTATCCCATATCTGTAATTTTATATTGGAAAGAGGGATAGCAAGCATCTTTATTATATAATTCCTCATCAATATATTCTATTTTTTTTGAAGATGTTTTTAGAATTGATACAGGGGCTGGATTTATTTTTTTATTCTCTTTGATTTTAATAATCAGAGAATCATTTATTATAATATTAATATCTTCATACTGTCCTCCATCAATATAAAATCTTATAACAGGTAAAATTGGTTTACCTGTTTCAAAAAAAATCTCACTGCCATCAAGATTTATACTAATATAATCATCAATATTATTTATTGAAAATGAATTCAATAATATTTGATACTCATTTAATTGCTTATTAACAGTAATATCTTTTTCAGTATCCCGAATAATATATTCGGTTGAAAAGATTGATAGTGAAATCAATATTATGGAAATAAGTAATACTATCTTTTTCATATAAAATCCTTGTTATTTATAGATATTATAATTAAAAATTGATAAAATTCAATATTAACAGTAGGGGTGACTCGTGAACAACATATTCCTTAGATTATTCCCGATGCATATATTTCTTAGATTTTATAATTGTGGACAGGTTCCACCCAGGCGGACTTTCAGCAGCCCTGTCCCTACTTAACTATTATAATTATCTATCTGCCTTATAAATCGCCCCAATGTCATTTCCAAGAAACACATGATCTCTATATACAGTAAATGATAATATCTTTCCTGCAGATTGAGGAATTATTGTTGAATTCCATTTTTCCATATTATTTGTTTTCAGTACAATATAATCCTTTCCTTTCAAAATTAATATATATAGCTCATCTTCATATGAAGCAAAATCAATGATCAAATCAAAATCCATATTGATTTTCAATGTTTTTTCACCATTATTCATATATAATGAAGCAGTAACATTTTTGGGTAATATTCCATGTTTCTTAATATATGATGATACTCCTCCAACATATTTTCCTTGTAAAGTGAACATAAGTAATTTATCCTTAAAAACAAATGGTTTGATCGAAATAATATTATTAGCAGAAATAATATTTTCCAATTTCCAATAATCACTATTATATGATAAAATATCTGATTCACCCATAATATCAGGAATCATTACAAGATAATATTCAACACTATCCTGAATAATTGGATTGCTCAAATATTGATGATACTCTTTCGGAATATCACTTTTTTCTAATCCAATATATCCATAATAAAAAGCCATTAATTTATTATTGTAAACAATTAAATCAGTGATCCTGTAAACAAGATTTTTATCTGATGGAGATATATAATCATAAATCCAGCTATTTCCATGTTCCGATGAAAGCACTGCCCCCGGAGCAACACCATTAGAAGAATCGGTTTTAAGATAATTTCCTGTAGCACAGTACAATCTGTCATTATATTTTTCTATATCAAATACATGTATGCCATTAGGAATATTTCTCTTTTTCTCCCATTTAGTTCCATCATATATATAGTAATTACCGAATTCCCAATTATCTGTTGCATCAACACCTGGTATATAGAGCTTGTTATCAATTTCCACATAACGCTCAATTGCTTCTTCCTGTATTGTGAAAGAATTATTCCATGTATTATCTAAAAAATTATAATAAATAATATCAGTAGGACCAGTATTTACTCCATAATCACCATATCCTATGAATAATTTATTTTCAAATACATGCAATGTATTAATAGTGCGTGCTTCCTCCACCTTATCCTCAACTGGCATTGCAAATAATTCAAAAGCCGCAATGTGAATAAAAACTGAAAATAATAAAATAATAATAATCAAACATTTCATTTGTACTCCTCTTTTATTTCTAAAAACTCATATCAATAGAAATCGGGCAATGGTCTGAACCATAAATATCAGATAAAATGTCTGCCCCTTTGAGATTTTTTCTTAAATTCTCACTTATAAAAAAATAATCAAGACGCCATCCAACATTTCTTTCCCTTGCTCTTGTTTTATAATCCCACCATGAATAATTATTCGGTTTTTCATTAAAAACCCTGAATGTATCCAAAAATCCCATATTTAATAACTCATCTATCCATTTTCTTTCTTTTGGTAAAAACCCGGACGATTTCTCATTTTCTTTTGGTCTTTTTAAATCAATTTCTCTATGAGCAGTATTAACATCACCGCAAATAATAATTTTATCCCTTTTTTTCAAATGTTTTTTCATCATATCTGAAAAATGCATATAAAAATCCATTTTATATTTTAACCGCTCAGGAGATGCTTTTCCATTAGGAAAATATACATTGTATAAGATGAAATCATTACAATCCATTCTTAATATTCTACCTTCTCTATCAAACTTATCTATTCCAATCATAGTATTATGCGAATGCAGCTTAATATTTGTTATTATTCCTACTCCACTATATCCTTTCTTTTCTGCTGATGAAAATATTTTTGAATAATCATTTAAATTCAATATCTTTTCAGGAACCTGCTCTTCCATTGCTTTTGTTTCCTGCATACACATAATATTGGGTTTTACATCCAAAAACCAATCAATAAATCCCTTTTTTTCTATTGCCCTAATACCATTTACATTCCATGATATAATTTTAATATGCTTTTTCATTTTCAATAATTATTGTAATTTTCGGACTTCACTTTTCACTCTGTCTGCTTCTATTGTTAAGTATTCTCCGTTCTCATAAAGAACATTACCTTTAACCATAGTCATTTTAACATCCCTGCTATTCATTGCATAAACAATAAATGAATATGGATTTCCAAAATATGGATATGATTCTATACCATTAAGTGATATTCTCACAATATCAGCGGATTTACCTTTTTCAAGTGAGCCCGTTTCCTTATCAATATGTAAAACCCTTGCTCCTTCTATTGTTGCCATTTTAAATGTTTCAATAGCACTCAAATGTTGCGGATCACTAAGTTTTCCAATAAGTGATGCTGTACGCATTTCTTCAATTATATCAAGATTATTATTACTTGCCGCACCATCAGTACCAATGGATACATTGATACCCTTGTTTCTCATTTTTGCGATCTCTGCAATTCCTGATGATAATTTTAAATTGGATTGAGGATTATGAACAACTCCAAAGTTTCTATCAGCAACTATATCCATATCTTTATCACTAATATGTACCATATGCGGCATAGCTGTTTTGGTTCCCTCAGGAATAAGTGAAGCACAATGTTCAACAGGTGTTTTTCCATATCTCTTTTTTATTTCAGAAACTTCAAATAGTGTTTCTGCCGTATGAATAATAAAAAGCAAATCATTCTCTTTTGCTAAATTAGATACTTTTTCAATCCAACAGGGTGATGTTGTATAGGGAGCATGTACATATAAAACAATTTTACTGATTTTATTATTAGAAATATTTAATGTATCTTTTATATAATCAAAAACATCTTCTGGTGTCTTCTTATTCGGTGTTGGGAAATCAATGAGTCCCTCTGCCAATAATCCTCTAATCCCAATTTTATCTGAAAGACGCACCGTTGAAGATGTAAAGAAATATCCATCACAAAAACTTGTTGTACCGCATGCAAGCATTTCCATTATACCCAACTCAGTTCCAAGACACACATTCTTTTCATTCATCCACTCTCCCTCTTTGGGCCAAATATACTTTTCAAGCCATTCTATTAATGGTAAATCATCCGCATATCCCCTTAGAAGTGTCATTGCAGCATGTGTATGTCCATTGATTAATCCGGGTATTAACAGATCACCCTTCATATCCTTTGCATTTTCTCCTAAGTATGTGCCTTCTTTTATTTCCTCAATATCTCCATTATCATTAATAACTACATATCCATTCTTGATTATATCCAGATTAGTGTTCATTGTTACAATTGTGGCATTTTTTAATATTTTCATTTGTCCTCCGTTTTATTTATTCTTCATAATTACATTCTTTAAAATTGTAATGATAGTGAAATAAATGGATAAAAATGTTTAACTATTAAAGAATTATTAACAGTATTACTAATTGGTGTATTTTTACTGTAAAAATTCCTTATGTCAAGTCCCGGGGATATTCGTATCACAGACCATTTTATTTCCGGCATTATAATTATTCCATAGGTAAATACATCATAATTATTACTCACATTATTTTTTGTATAATTCATTGTATAATATCCACCATGCACTCCGCCTGTGAGTAAAAATATGTTAATAATTGAATATGTGAATACAACAGGGACTTCAATGCCTTTTATTTTGTAGCTAATTGTATCCTTTGAATTACCAAATAAATTGCTTGTCATAATAATACTATCTGCAAAACTATATTTTACTGAGGGTATTATTGCAGCTTTTAATCCTACTTTATCAAGGAATTTATATTTTACACCTATTCCAAAATCCATTGATAATGGAAAACTAACAGAAGCAGATGTATATAGGTCAATGTTTTCTAATACTCCAACACCTACAAATGCCTGTGCAGCAGGATTCATGTGTGAAAAATTTTTCAGTGAATCGGGATCTGTTTGTGATTCAACTGCCTGCCCTGCCTGCACGCCAATGCCCCCTCTAAATTTGAAAGGACCACCCAATGTGTCCGCACTCCTAAATGACTCTGTTGTGATTGTTGTACAGGAAGAAATAAGTAGAATCATAATTAATGGAAAAATTATTTTTTTCATGTATTAACTCCTTTACAATTTGACTTGAATTTTAATATTAAACTGTTAAAATATTAGTTCAAAATCATTGTGCATAAATTATATGTATTTTTATTATTTAATCAATAAAAAGGAGCGGTTTATGGACTTCAAAAAATTACAGAATGAATTGATACTTAATCGTATCGGATCATCCAAAATTAATTTGGTTAATTCCAAACCGATTTTCAAACAAATCTTCAATGAACCATTAATTATTATGGCATGTAATATCAGAATCAAACATGTTGTCCCTGGTATAATGAAGGCAGCTGAAGAACTCAATTCTATTATGTGCTTTGAATTAGCAAAATCCGAAGGACATATTGATGGTGGATATACAGGGCAGACACCTGAAATATTTGCCGATATGCTTCTTGATTATGCTGATAAATACAAATTTTCAATGCCATTTTTTATTCATGGTGATCATATTACAGTAAAGGACACTTCCGAGAAGGCAATTGATAGTGCAAAACAACTTATTGAAGCCGAACTAAAAGCAGGCTATACTTCCTATGCTATTGATGCGTCTTTTAATCAAATACCTGATAATATTAAAATCACAACAGAACTTGCAAAACCCATTCTTGATGCGGATTTTGGTCTTGAAGTAGAAGTTGGAGAAGTTAAATCAACAGGTTCAGATGCAGAAATCACATCAGTTGAAGAAGCAGTTGAATATGTTAATGGACTTAATGATAATAATATTCATCCTCAATTACTTGCAATTAATAATGGTTCAAAGCATGGCAATTATAATCCTGATGAAGAGGTGCATATTGATCTGAAAAGAACAAGTGATATTTTCAATGCAATAAAAATTCATAAAATGGCAATTGCACAACATGGAATCACAGGTACTCCATTAAACCTTGTTGGTAAATTTGCCGATCATGGCATTAGAAAAGGTAATGTAGGAACACATTGGCAGAATGTTGCTTACAATACTTTACCCGATGAATTAATGAATGAAATGAAAAAATGGGCTAAAGATAATAATGAGAATATTAAAAAAGCAACAAAGGTATTTAAAAAGGACATTGATTCAATTAATCAGGAATACGCAGACAAAATGATGGATGAAGCATATAGAACAGCAAAAGAATTTATTATTGCATTTCGTTCAAAAGATAGTGTGAATCTGCTAAAATAGGCAAATACTTTATCATCTTAACAAGGGGTATTTATGTTGTCAGGTGAACATCTTGAAAAAGAAGAATTTAATAGGCTTTCTCCATTTGCTTGCTTCTCGGCAAAAACAAAAGGTAGGAAATTCACTATTCCTCATTCAAAATATAGAACCGAATTTCAGAGAGATAGGGATCGCATATTACATTCACAGGCATTTAGAAAACTGGAATATAAAACACAGGTTTTTGTTAATCATGAAGCAGACTATTATAGAACACGCTTAACTCATACATTGGAAGTTGCATCTATAGGCAGATCAATAGCAAAATCACTTAAAGCAAATCAGGATTTAACTGAAGCAATTGCCTTTGCTCATGATATTGGACATACCCCTTTTGGACATGCGGGAGAAATGGCATTACATGACATAATGGATGGCAGTGGTGGATTTGAACATAATTCTCAAAGTCTTCGAATAGTTGAATATCTTGAAGACAGATATGCTGAGTACAAGGGATTAAATCTCACATATGAGGTAAGAGAAGGCATTATAAAACATCATACTGCTTATGATTCTCCTGATAATGCAATGCTCAAAGATTACGAACCAAATAAAAATGCATCTGTTGAAGCACAGATAATAAATGTTGCAGATGAAATTGCATATAATAGTCATGATTTGGATGATGGAATTGAATCAGGTTTAATTAATATTAACCAATTGCTTGAAGTGCCGCTATTTAAAGAATTTTATGATAAACTAAATGTTAAGGATTTATGTGATAAACACCTCAGATATGCTATTGTAAAGGAACTTATTGGAGCACAAATATTTGATGTTGTTAAGACCACCTTAGAAAACATTAAAGAAATGAATATTAAATCATTGGGAGATGTAAGAAATACACAATTACTTGTTAATACATCAAAAGAAATGCAGACAAAAAATAATGTGTTAAAAAGTTTCCTGTTTGATAATCTTTATTCTCATTATAAGGTATTAAAAATGCAGCATAAAGCAGAAAGATATATAAGAGAATTGTTCACAGTATATGAAAAAGATATTAGGCAATTACCACCAAGTTATCTTAATAGGGTTGATAGTGATGGGAAAAAACGAGTGATTTGTGATTATATTGCCGGGATGACAGATAGATTCGCACAGGAAGAGTATATGCGTCTCTTCCTGCCTTATGAAAAAATGTAATGCTTAAAAAGTTAAAAGCATCACTTAAAAATATACTTAAATCGCACTTATCCAATTTGGATATTGCTTTGGGATTTGGATTAGGTATATTTGTTGGCTTTATTCCAATTTATGGTTTTCAAACAATTCTTATTCTTCTTTTAACTCTGTTTATTCCAAAATGTAATAGAATTGTTGCATTTGCATCCTCTCAATTATTCATTCCACCTTTTATTCCATTTACCGTAGGACTTGATTATATTATTGGTTCATTACTATTAACCGGCAAAATCAATTTTATGAAAATTGCACAATTTGAAGATATTTTGATTTATGTTAAACCAATTTTCATTGGCTCTATTATAGTTGCTCCTATAATGGGTGTTTTATTCACATTCATTGTTTATTTTATATTGAAAAAAATCAGAAAAGAAACTTAGGGACAGTTGTTCAAATTTTGTAAATTTTTAAAATATTTATAAAATATGAACAACCGTCCCCTTTTATTTATCATAATCAGTAATCACAAATATTTCAGTATAACCACTTTTTACAGGTGTATGTTTAATAAATGGGTCAAAGGAAATATTCAGGATTTTCATTATGAATCCCGGCACACTAAATGGATCTAATCCAGATATTTCCTTTATATTAAAATCTTGTCCAATCATAACATTTTTAAGTGCCGTGTATGTGTATGCTTTTTCATAGCCATGCTTCCATTTTCCAAAATGCAATAATTGAAATAATTGCCATAATGAATATCTGGCAGGAACAAATGTGATAAGAAAACCGTTGGGTTTCAATATTCTTTTCATTTCCCTAATAAATGGTCGCTCATTTCTAAAATGTTCCATAAGTCCTGCAGAAAATATGATATCAAATTTATTGTCTTCAAATGGCGTTTTGAATACATCGCCAACATAAGCATTTTCAATGTCCTCTTTCACCTTTTCAATAGCAATACTACTTAGATCCAATGCATAAGGAATAATATCATCTCGCATCTTAGTTAATAATCTAATATTGGATCCATATCCACAACCCATTTCAATAATGTTTTTATTATTGCCTTGAATTTTATCAATATATTTATTTATAATCTTATGTCTCTCAAGCATAAGCCATTTTTCAGCTTTTGAAATAGAATATTTATTCCAGTAATCATCCCACTTTATCATTTATTCTTCACTTCATTTTTAATTATAATTTTGTATATAAATATTTATTCTCCAAAAACACTTATTTCTTTGATCAAATTAATGTTTAAATCAGAATCATCCTTTAATGCTAATTTAACATATCTACCTACTGCATCAATATTATCAATTACAAAATAGCCTTCTGTCTCATTTGTTGAAGCTGCTTCGCTACCCCAATTCAAAGTATCAGAGGCAACAAATACATTAAAGCCCGTTCCACTTTCAACATTTGAACCACTAAGTCCATAAACAGCAACTGCATTTACAGTTTCTTCCTGTTCAAGATCAATAATAAAATATTCAACCTCATCACTAAATAACCATTCCCATTCATGCCAAACCTGATTTGTTATCTTTGTAAAGGAAGTATCTCCCTTACCCTCAATATAACATGGTTTTCCCGCTGATAATAGAACTGGATCTGTTGATGGATAACTGCCTGCTTTTACAGATGAATGATAATCATAAGCAATATCAGTTAATCTATCCTCTGCAGGGAATTTTGCCGTAACTCTCCATCCGGATGCAAAATTCTGGAAAACATAAGAAGCAATAGAATATGTATTTATATTTCCTTCAAATTCACTACGCCACAAATCATAATATACTTTCCTTACACTAAGTATGTAATTGTCCGGATCACCAAGGTCTTCAACATTTATTTCATCCCAATCAAAAGAAACATTTCCTCCACTTGCCGATGATGTTGGATTCCCATCCCATAATTTAATTTCCGGAATCTCATTTACTAATTCATAGGGATAAAAGCCAACAGAAACAACGGGTCCCTCTATTGAATCAAGATTTGCAATCACAACATAATCTGTTGAATTACCGGTTATAAAGGTACTTCCTTTTCTTTCAAATTCAAAATTTCCATTTTCATCTGTTTTTTCCCAATCATCCGGGTCAAGATACCAGTAATTTGATAGTGATAATCCTTCTAATGATACAATCCACATACCAATTTCCTTATTGGCATAAACAGTACCATCAGGATTAAGAATCTTTCCTTTAATAATAACCCAATCATCTTCAGTATAATTAGGTGCAAGACCACAGGAAACAATTAGTAATATAATAATTGATAAAAATAAAATAATTTTTTTCATAATTACTCCTCTGTTTCTACTTTTACATTTTCAATATTTATTGTTCTTATTTGCATGCTCCCAAAAACCGAACTTGCAATAATTTTAATTACACTATCAGAAGAATCAGCATTAATATAGAATGTGTGTTCACCCAAAAACGATGATTTTCTATCAGGGGAACTGATTTCTCCAAAAGCGGTATTTGCCTGAATTTTGAGAGGAATATTATTCGGTATGCGAACAATTGTATTTGCAAATATAGAATTAACAATTATCTTTTTCTTGTTTTTAAGAATATCCGCATCTGTTAAATCAATTATGCCATTTCCGAATATAATACTATACTCCTTTTCATCCTCATTTATGTCAAGAATAGCATTGCTGCTGAAAACTGTTGTTCCCTTATCCCTTTTTGAAAAATTACCAAATAGGATACTAAATCCAAAATAAATGACCATTAATCCTATAATAATTCTAAATACAGGGATATTCATATGAATATAATGTTTCAATATGAAATTCGCTCCAATAACTATCAGAATCAATCCCCAAAATAAATTTCCAAATAATTGAATTTTCATAATACTCCTTTTTGTATCATAATATTTTACACTAAAAATTCAATTTTGTTAAGTGAAAAATACATTTTTTCAATAAAATGAGGGAAATATTTTGATACATTAACTTCTTATACCTTTTCATTATTCGTATATTGCCTTAAGAACCCGAGCATATATAAAGGAATTTGATTTTTTGAAATATCTGCGTTTTGAGCAAATATCAGTTTTTTATATTTTCCGGTATCAATTCCTTTAAATTGTTTATAACCTTTTCCCTTTCCACCTATTTC
>CBDUZN010000046.1:0-11948 GCA_965371715.1 uncultured bacterium
ATATTTTCAGTACCATCGGTATTTATTAAAAGCTCATCAATTTCTCGTTGTTCAAAGCTATCCATTCCTAATAATAGATCTCTGATTTCTCTATTCACATTATCAACTGCTTTTAGTACCCCTTTTGATAAATATCTGCTTTTATCTCCATCACGCATTTCAAGGACTTCTCTTTCTCCTGTTGAAGCACCTGATGGAACAGAAAATCGTCCCATAACACCTGTTTCAAGATATACATCAGCTTCTACTGTAGGGTTTCCTCTTGAATCCAGAATTTCTCTTGCTTTAATATTAATTATTTGAGACATAACATCCTCCTTTATAGTATTTCTTTTATCATTTTATTTACAATTACAGGATCTGCTTTGCCTTTGCTCTTTTTCATAACCTGCCCTACAAAAAAACCAAATAATTTCTTTTCTCCTTTTCTATATCTTTCTGTTTCTTCCGTATTCTCATTAATCACAGACATAACAATTTCTTTTATTTCATCTTCATTACCTGTTTGTTCTAATCCCAATTCCTCTACAATTTTATTAGGTTTTTTGCCTGTTCTCTGCATAGTGTCCAGTACTATAGCTGCAGAATTCAAATTAATTTGTCCCGATTCTATTGATTGCATAAGCTCTCTCATATATTCCGCATTAAAATTAACTTCGCTTGTATTTATTTCATATTTATTAAGTAATGAAAGAAATTCCTTTATGAAAAAATTTGTTGCTTTTTGCGTATTATTAATCTTTTTTATACTGTTCTCATAAAAATCAGCTAATGCTCTTGTACTAATAAGAATTTCTGCATCTTTTTCTTTTAATCCAAATGTTTCTTTCAATCGTTCTATTTTATTATCTGGTAATTCTGGTATTTCACTTTTTACATTTTCAATTTTGCTTTCCATTACTTTCAGATTTGGCAAATCCGGTTCAGGAAAATATCTATAATCACCTGCTGTTTCCTTTTTCCTCATTGGAACAACATTTTGTTCTCTTTCATTAAAAAGCATTGTTGTAGAAACAACAATATCATTATTATCAAGAATCTTTGATTGTCGTTCTATTTCAGAATTAATGCCTTTAAAAACTGCTTTAAATGAATTAAGATTCTTAATTTCTGTTCTCACTCCCAATTCATCTTTTTCACTTTTCCTGATTGATATGTTCGGCTCTGCTCGCAATTGTCCTTTCTCCATATTTGCATCAGATACTTCACAATATCTAATTATTAATCTTAGTTTTTTTAAATACTCAATCGCTTCGTTGGCATTCGAAATATCCGGTTCAGTAACAATTTCAATTAAGGGTACACCAGAGCGATTTAAATCCAGAAGAGATTCGTATCCTTTATCATGAATGAATTTTCCAGTATCTTCTTCTATATGTAATCTTCTTATTCGTATTTTCTTTCCACTCTTTAATTTAATATATCCCTTTTCCGCAATAGGATGCTTAAATTGTGTTATTTGATATCCCTTTGGTAAATCCGGATAGAAATAGTTCTTTCTGGCAAATGATGAAATTTCATTAATACTGCAATTAAGAGCAAGTGCTGCCTTTATTGCAAGATTCACAACTTCACCATTAATGCTTGGCATTATCCCTGGCATACCAGTACATATCGGGCATATATGAGTATTGGGATTATCTCCAAAATTTGTTGAACATCTGCAAAATAGTTTTGTATATGTTTTTACCTGAATATGCACTTCTATTCCTATTGTAGGTATATATTGATTCATTCCTGACTCCATATTTTTTCAATATTCTCTGCGACTTTCAAAAGGGTTATATCATTAAATGAATCACTTACCAACTGAATCCCTATAGGCAATCCATTATAAATTCCTGCAGGTATATTTATGGCAGGCAAATTGGCAAGATTACAAAATGCAGTAAGTGAATCAGATAAATGCATTTCTAAAGGATTATCTATTCTCTCTCCTTTTTTAAAAGGAAGATTCAGTGTTGATGGCATTAGTATATAATCCACTTCTTTGAATATTTTTTTCATATCTTCATAAATATATTTGCGCATTTTCTTACTGAGTTCATAATACATTGCGTTTTTATGACTAAGAAAATATGTTCCTGTCATTATTCTTCTTTTAACCTCTTTTCCAAACCCCATTCCTCTCACTTTTGAATAAATATCTTTCATTGTTTCTACTTCTTTTATCTGTAATCCGTATTTTATTCCATCATATCTTGCAAGATTACTGGATGATTCACACATTGATATTATCTGATAAACAGCAATAGATTCCGGTAAATGTTCAATGTTTATATTCTGTGTTTTTATCCCCGCTTTTTCAATTACTTTTCTTTTCTCATTATATACATTTAATATTGTTTCATTTAAACCATTAATATTATTCACAAAACCAATAACCACTTCTCTCTTTTTATCAATTTCCTCAATATTTCTTAGAGTTGAATCATACTTATCTATTCCTTTAATAGTATTAAACATTAATGTTACATCTTCAATATTATTTCCTATAATACCTACTGTATCAAGCGAAGATGAAAAAGCAGTTAATCCATATCTGGATATTGTGCCATATGTGGGTTTAAATCCAACAACCGAACAGAATGCCGCTGGTTGCCTTACGGATCCTCCTGTATCGGATCCAAGCGAAATTGCTGCATGTCCTGCTTTTACAGAAACAGCACTACCACCACTTGATCCACCTGGTACAATATCCTTATTAATGGGATTTACTGATGAACCAAAACAAGAATTTTCCGTTGAAGACCCCATTGCAAATTCATCCATATTTGTTTTACCAACAATAATTCCTCCTGCTTCACGGATTTTTTCAATCACTGTTGCATTATATGGAGAAATAAAATCTTCAAGTATATGAGATGCACAGGTCATTCTTGAATTTTTTACTGCAAAATTATCCTTTATGGAAATTGGGATTCCATCAATAGGAGATAGTATTTTGTTTCTTTTGATTCTTTCTAAAGATCTGTCTGCACTTTCATATGCAATATTTTTTGTAAGAGTAATAAAATCGTTCAGATTATTTTCTTCAATGTTTTTATATAGATTGTCCAACATCTGAAAAGGTGTCAGTTCACCGCTTTTATATTTCTCATTAATTATTCTTGAATTCAATCATCCTCCTTTATAATTTTCGGAACAAGTATGAATCCATTTCTTTCATTCTTCACATTTACAAGCATTAATTCCTTACTATATGATTCATCACAACAATCATCATGGATTAATTTAATGAATTGTTCATCCTCTCTATTGTCCGTTTTTTCTGATACATTAAAACCACTTAAAGCATTCTCAATATGTTTGAAAAGTTCAATTAGTTGTTCATTGAATTCTTCAGATTCACTTTCAGAAAGCTGAATATAAGATAATTCAGCAAGATGATTTAAGTCCTTTTTATTCATTTATCCTTCCTTTGAAGATTTGCATATTTAACATATATTTTTTTTATACCAACAGAGTAAAATCGGATATTGGCAATTGTATTATCTCCGGATCCCTTAATCCCGGTAATAACACCATTACCCCAAAATGGATGAATAACCGTTTCATTTATATTGAATAACATATTCCCTTTTCTGTGTTTTTCACTTTTCTTTTCTTTTATATCAATATTTTGTTTATGAGAAAAAGTAAATTCATTATCAGCATTTTTAACAGGTAATTCATTAAGAAACATTGATGCGCTATTTATTGTTCTGTTTCCATAATGATTTCTTGAATTGGCATATGTAATATATAAATGTCTTTTTGCTCTTGTCATAGCAACATAAAACAATCTCCTCTCTTCTTCCAATCCATCTTCTGTTTCAAAAGAATTAATATGGGGAAAAAGTCCCTCTTCCATGCCCGAAATAAATACATTCTCAAATTCAAGGCCTTTTGCATTATGTACTGTCATAATATATACTTTCTCATCAATAGAATCCATATCATCAGTATCAGTATAAAGAGAAATCATATCAACATATGATGCAAGCGTAACATCTTCTGCTGTACCAACAAACTCATAGGATGAATTTATTAATTCCTGTACATTTTCTTTTCTTGATATATTTTCTATAGTATCCATTAAATCAAGAAAATCATTATATTTAGATTCTTCTACAATGCTGTTAATTGCTTCAAAAGCATTATCAGATTTTTCATCTCCCATTGTAATTATTTTTCTTAGATTCTTTATTCCCCGAAGAGTTTGCGTTGATAATTCATTACTGTAAACATCCGTATTCATAATGATCTCTTCAAATGGAATTCCTTGCTTATTTAGATTTATTATAGAATCAATACCCTTTTTTCCTATACCTCTTCTTGGAACATTAATAACTCTTAATAATGAAAGTCCATCATTTCTATTAATAACTAAATTCAAATATGCAATAATATCCTTAATTTCCTTTCTCTCAAAAAATTTCATTCCTCCAATTACAGTATATGGAATTGTCATATTTCGAAACATTTCTTCAAGAGGTCTTGATTGGGCATTTGTTCTATAAAGAACTGCCGAATGTGAATAAGATGCTTTTTCATTTAATTTAATTATTTCATTTGCAATATATTTTGCTTCATCTCTTTCATCTATTGCATTAACAATTTTAATATTATCTCCATCAGGCAATTCCGACCATAGGCGTTTTTCTTTTCTCTTATTATTATTGGATATTACATCAGATGCAGCATTAAGAATTTTTTTCGTTGATCTATAATTTTGTTCAAGTTTTATTACCTTTGTCTTCTTAAAGTCCTTGTCAAAATTAAGAATATTTGTTATTTTTGCTCCCCTGAAAGCATAAATTGATTGGTCATCATCACCTACTACGGATATATGATTGCTATTATTATAAAGTAATTTTAGAAGTTCATATTGAACTTCATTTGTATCCTGATACTCATCAACTAACACATATTTAAACATTGAATTTAATTGCTTTTTGAAAGACGAATCATTTTTTAGGATGTTCACAGTTTCAAGAAGTAAAGAATCAAAATCTAATGCATTGTTTTCTTTGAGAAATTTTTCATATAAATGATATATTTTGCAAATTTTTTCCTGAATATAATTTTCTGTTATTTTGGAAAAAGAATCTGGTGAAATCATTTTATTTTTTAAATTACTAATTGTTTTTCTGCATATTTTGGGATTCAAATCCATCTCATCCTCTTGTTTTATAAGTTTCTTCACAAGTGTTTTTGAATCCTGAGAATCATAGATAGTAAAATTATATTTGTCTCCCTTTTTTCTTCTATACATTTTTATTACCTTAACACACATTGAGTGGAAAGTGCCTATCCACATATTATTTACAGATATTCCCAATAAGGATTTTACTCTTTCCTTCATTTCATTTGCTGCTTTATTTGTAAAAGTTACTGCAAATATAGAATATGGATTTCCATTAAGCATTTCAATAATATATGCAATTTTATATGTTAATACTCTGGTTTTCCCGGAACCAGCTCCTGCAAGAATCAGTAAAGGTGAATCAAAATAGGTAATGGCATCATACTGTTTATTGTTTAATTCATCTTTATAATTATTCATTTTTTGTAATTATCAAAAAACCATTCACTGAATTTTTTTATTCCTTTTTCAAATTCCATTTTTGGTTCATACTCCAATATGTTTTTTGCTTTTCCAATATTGCTTAAAGTAGTATTCATATCTCCTGTCTGAGGATCAATTATTGACCATTCAAAACTACTAATAAATCCTTTTATATGATCCAACAACTCTCTCATTCTAATTTCCCTGCCTGAACCAATATTAAATATGCTAAAGCCACCGCTTCTCTTGGTAAATTCCATTGCTGATTCAACTCCATTTACAATGTCACTTATATATGTGTAATCCCTTGCATTTTCAAGTGATCCGTAAATCTCCGCTTTTTTTCCTTTAAATGCTGCTAGAAAAAATTTATGAATTGCTAAATCAGGTCTTTGAGATGGTCCATAAACAGTAAATAATCTTAAAGCCGTAATATTTAAATCATAAGTCATTGAATACATTCTCAGCAAATTCTCGCAACACAATTTACTCTGAGCATAAATAGATATAGGTGAACATCTCATTTTCTCATGAAAAGGGGTTTTATTATTCCCATAAACAGATGATGATGAGAAAAAAATAAAATTATTTATTCCATATTCCTTTGCTAAATCAATCAAATTCAATGTTGTTCTGATGTTTTCTGAAATATATTTATGGGGATTTTCCATTGAATATCTGATGCCCGGTAAAGCAGCAGCATGGATAATAATCGAAAAATCATTTTCACTAAATACTGATTTCAATTCTGCATAATTATTTAAATCAATATTTATTATGTTGCCATTACAATTATTTTTTTCAGGTAATATTTCAAGATTCAGGTTTTTTAATTTTATTGATATATCATAATTATCAGAAAAATTATCAATTATAACAATATCATACTTTTCACTAAGATGATGATATAAATGAGAGCCAATAAACCCTGCTCCTCCTGTAATTAATATCTTTTGTTTCATATTACTTCATTCTATTGAATAATTCTCAACAGTCAATAAACAAGTATAGTTTTTATTTTAGATAATTCTATTGTAAATTTTTGACAAATATTTTTATATTATCTATGCTTTGACTTGACAGTTAATAATATATTAGTAATATTTAATAAGTTTTAATAATAGGAGATAAAGATGTTAATAACCTTTTGGGGAGTTCGTGGTTCTGTCCCATCACCCGGACCAAATACCATATACTTTGGCGGGAACACAACATGTCTCACTTTAGAAACAGATAAAACATTTATAATTATTGATGCAGGTACAGGCATAATAAATGTGGGACCTTATGTTAAACAGAAAAAAATAAGCAATATGCACATGATGTTCACCCACTACCATTGGGATCATTTACAAGGATTACCTTTTTTCAATCCACTATTTGATTCAAAAATTCAGATTGATATGTATGGCAAAAAAAATCTAAGTGAAGTATTGTCTTTACAAATGCAAAAACCCTTTTTCCCTGCAGATTATAGAAATCTTCCTTCCAAAATTGCTCATAAAAAGTTCAAAAAGAATTTTAGTATTGATGATATTGAAGTTGAGACCATTGAAAATAATCACCCAAATGGATGTATGGGACTGAAATTTAAAAGAAAAAATAAATCTTTTGTATTCATGACTGATAATGAAATATTTTCCCCAACAGACAGATTTACAGAAAGGGATAAATTTGTTGATTTTGTGAAAAACACGGATTATCTTATTCATGATGCTCAATATCTAAAAGTTGATATGGATAAAAAGGCAGGATGGGGTCATTCAACATATGAACAGGCAATTGAATTGGGTATAGATGGAAATGTTAAAAATATTGTTTTGACACATCATGATCCAATGAGAAAAGATACAGAACTAAAAGCTATAATCAAAAATCTTAAAAAACACTATAACAATGTGAATATTAATGCTGCCAAAGAGTTTCTTTCATTTGAATTTTGAATGAAACAGAATACAGTAATTATTATAATACTCTCCTTTATTTCTGTTTTATTAATAATACCAGGTCTGTTTGACCTTTTCTTAACACCAGATATAAATGTGGCTTTTCGCAACATCAAAACCAATGAAAAGAATATGATGTATGTATGTGATATCCCAATCACTTCACAAGCCTATAGGGCTGGTCTTGAAATCGGTGATACAGTTGTATCAGTAAATAGTAATTATTATAAAAATTCCTATGATTTGAAGAAAAGATTATTTTATCAGAAAAATATTAATGACACTCTTATTTTTACAATAGTAAATAACAATATTGTTAAAAACATACCACTTGTTCTTTTACGGAGAAATCCATTAAAAAGAACTCTTTTCATGATTTTGACTATATTTTCTACTTTTATTATTCTTTTATTTTTCTTTTACACTTTCCCAGGCGACAAGCAATTTGCTTTAATTATTTTTATTTTCTACCTTTTTGTTCTTATTCTATATACATACACATATGTGTCTTTTGAAAAACCTTTTTTATATTTAATACTACTTTTTTCAGCATCATTTTCTCCCTGTTTCCCGATTTTAGTATTTTTTAATTTAAAAAGAAAAAACAAATTATCGGCAAAATATTTTATTGTTCCTCTTTCTTTTTCTTTTGCAATTTTCACACTATGGTCTATTTTTTATGTTAAATGGGTAGTAAACTTTGATACTAATAATTTGGATCAATTTTTTGAAATCAATCAAATTGTTCAAGGACTTATCGTGGTTATGACATTAATAGGAATTTCAGGAATTACCTTAACAATAATCTCAAAAAGTAAAAAAACATATGAAAAATATATACAAATTGCACTTCTTTTTATCTTTTCAGGATTTGTTCCTTATATTACTCTCTATGCATTTCCAGCAGCTTTTGGCTTACATGAAATTGCTTCTATTGATGTAGTATTAAGTTTTATTTTTCTTCCTCTTTTGGGATTAGTAATTTATAATAAGTTTATCTATGCACGATAAAAAATCTACACTAATTTTAATACTAATATGGCTTATCGTATTAATTTTTTACTTTATTGGAATAATCAAAATTGAAAATCTAGCTAATGATTATGCAGAATATAATTATATAAATGGATTCACCATTATTAAATATATTTCACCTGAATCCATTCTATGTAATCCAAATATGGAGATTGAAGATACTCTTTTAAGCATAAATGGGATTCTTATTAAAAACAAACATTTTCTTTATAATAGGATTTTTGAGCAACACATGCCCGGGGATACCTTGGAATATACTTTACAAAAGAAAGGAGAAATAAAACAAATTAATATTGTACTTAAACACCGTTTCCCGCAAAACAGAAGAAGGCATATCGCAATTGTATCATTGATTATGCTTATACTAACATCAGTATTTAATCTGAGGACAAAAGTAAAAAACAATCTATTTTATACATTTTATTCACTATTTTTAGTAATGTCTATCCTTATTATTTATCTTAATATTCCATTTAGCAATCAATTTTTGTATTCACTTTCTATTATTTTGGGTGGAATTCTTATAATTAATATATTTATTGTTAATAGTTTTTTAATATACAATTCTTTTAAGAAGAAAACTTTTTTATTACTCTTAACACCACTACTAATAATGACTATTCTTCGGCTTTCACTATATTTGACATGGACCATTAATTTAAGCAATAATACCTACAATTTATTAACTTGGTCAATGAAAATATTTCATATATGTAGTATCTTCATTGTATTCTATTGTATTTACATTATTCTGTTTAAATTATTTAACATATCTCATAGTATAATAACTAGACGCTTTTTAGCATTTGTCATTTTCTATATGTTTTTACTTGTGCTTTATCCAATCTTTCTTGCTTTACCTGTTGTTATGCAAAACAATGAACTTATACATTTTGATATGTATCTCGGACTTTTCAATATTCTTTTATGCATTTTGATTTTAAATGATAAAATTCCTGTAAAGGATGATTTAAATGAAAAAATATAATTACATTTTCCCAGTTATGTTGATAATAATCTTCATCTTTATTTCTTTTTCAAAAACATTATATTCCTATATTCGCTCGGAAATAATTCAAACAGCACTTATCAATGACAATGTCAAGCTCCTAGGAATCACGCCATTTGTTAAACATAACATAATTCTTCTTTTAAATGCAAACATTAAACATCCAATTGATTCATTATACTTATATGCAGACAGTATTATTGTTGACGATTTTATCTCTTCAAATAATCTTTTTCTTGATTTAGATTCAGTAATTGCCTTACAGTCAAGGAATGATTCATTCCATTTGCTTAACAAAGTTCTTTTTAACAACCATATTCTATCAATCAATACAGAAAGTTATTCAATCATTGTTTTATCACATAATTTGCAGAATTATTTGTCTGATGAATCTAATTTTAAAATGAGTGCACTCCTTAAAAGTACAACAAGATATGGCTATTTTGAAACAAAAAACTATGTTTTTAATTACAGACAAGCTAAGGTAGATGGGAAAACATTTTTTGTTATAATGAGAAGAATCAAATCAAATATGCTAAAGGACTTGAAGGATTTTGCTATTCTTTTAGGAATAATTGTTTTTGTTTCTCTTGTAATGATTGCTGTGTTCTTAGCACTATTTGTTCAGGCAAATACAAGAATAATTAAAATTGAAGAAAAGATAAAAAGAGAAATAGAGTTTATTCGTCTAAATAAGCGCCTTGGTATAGAGCAATTATCTGAAGGGATAATTCATAATATAAATAATCCATTAACATCAGTAAAAGGTTATCTACAATTATTGATTAGTAAAGAACCCAAAATTGCTGATACATATAAGTTAAATCGGGTTATCCGTAATCTTGATCAAGTTGAAATACAAATAAACTCTATTCTTAATAAAACAAAAAAGGATTTATCAGAAGAAAAGATAGATATCAATATAAATGAATTGATGGAAGATATTATCAATCTTAAAAGTAATAATATTCAATCAAAAAATATTAATTTAACAATATCTTTGGAAGAAAATTTGCCAATAATGAATGGAGTTTTTGGCGATCTTTCAATTATTATTGAAAATCTACTGGATAATGCTATTGATTCAATGTTCTATACACAAGAAAAATTCTTATCCGTTAGAACTGAATATAATGACAAAAACATTTATGTAAAAGTTAAAGATACGGGTATTGGGATGAAGCAACCCGAAATTGAAAAAATTTATGACCTCTATTTTACATCAAAAACAAAGGCCTCAAAAAATGGGGAACCTGTAGGAACTGGGATTGGGATGTATTCTGTGAAACAAGCATTGAAGAAAAACAATTGGCATATTGAATGTGATTCAGAAAAAAATAAAGGAACAGAATTCACTTTAATAATATCATATAATGAGATTAAAAAACAAAAATAAAGTAACCATTAATTATTGTTAAAGTATCGGTTTCATCCTCCACGCTTAACATATCACACTTAAAGGTTCCTGATAATTCATTAAATAGTGAATCTGCTGAAGAATCAATCATAATATATCCATTTCCTCCATATGCAGATGCTGAATAAATATCTCCTGTTTCTAAATCATGATAATTAATCTGAGTTAATTCATAGGGAATATTAAATACATTAATAACATTATTTGCCGGAAATATAATTGTAATAAGCAAAGTTTCATCTTTATCGGTTGATTCCAAATGATAGTAATTATGCTCAATATAGTTTATTGCATTATGTCTTAATTCAATTTGTTCTCCATTAATCTCGCATTCTATTCCCTCATATCCCTCTGAAGAAAGATCACATCCAATAAAAATTAAAATAGTTATTGAAATAATAATTAGAAGTGTGATTCGGATTTGCTGGTTTGGCTTTTTCATAAGTTAAACATTATCATTTCAGTAAAATTTGTCAAGTAGCGGTCTATTTGGAGCGTATTACATTTATTGGATTATTTCTGACTAATATATTCTTCGGATTATTTCTGCTCAATATATTCCTCGGATTACTTCTGCTCAATACATTCCTCAGATTAGAATGCTTTGCGAAATACATTCCTCAGATTAGAATGCTTTGCGAAATACATTCCTCAGATTATTCGGAATGTACCTCGGATTACTCGGAATATACACCTTTCCAGAGAGAAAGAAGAAGAATCAAAGACAATTTTCTGCGGAGGAAGACAAGAAAGAGGATGAGCCTCTGCTCATTTACCCTGTTTGCTGCATACACAGAGCAGCGAGTTCATCCGTTTACTTGTGTGAAGTAACATGCTCAAGGAGCATGTAGGGAAAAGAAAGAATAAAGATAATGATTTGCGTAACATATTCCTCAAATTATTCGGAATATGCGGAATGTACGGAATAAACCTGCTTTTCTGCGGAGGAAGACAAGAAAGAGGATGAGCCTCTGCTCATTTACCCTGTTT
>CBDUZN010000047.1:0-11942 GCA_965371715.1 uncultured bacterium
GTATATTATATGTTCACAGAAAGTGCTGGAGACATATACAAGATAAGAACAGGTAAAGAAATATTTACAACAAATGATTTAATACAGCCATTATTTGATATGGCATTAATAGATACAATAGAAGATGTATATGATTCACCTCTTTATAATTATATACCATCAAGCAGCAGACCTGTAGAGCGTTTAAGTTCAACAGTCAAGGGATTTGATGAGAACAGGTATTATGAACTTATTGTAACAACAACAAACAATAATCAGAATACACCCTATGTATTACTAATTGACGGAGAAGCAATAGAGGTTATATATGGTAAGGATAATGAAGTTACAGTTCCCGTATTAACAGAGAATATACTTGATAATGAATTAATTGTATCATTGGATAGAGTAAAGGGTAATCCAAATAGAACAATTGATATAAAGCTATATGAATATGATGAGAAAGCAGAAGAAGAAACAATAGGGGCGGCAAATACAATGCTCAAACCATTTAAAACAACAGAAACAACAACACCATTCTCAGTAGTGAATAGAGGAATCCAAACAGGTAATTATCAATTAGAGGTTAATGTTCCCGATAATTCAGTTGTTAAAATAGGAATCTATGATATAATGGGAAGAGAGGTTAACAGTATGACAAAAGAGCTGATAAAGGGAAAGAACATATTAAACATCAAGAAAACAGATAAACATAATAATGAATTAAGTAAAGGTGTTTACTTTATCAAGGTTGAGACGGATAATAATAGTTATTCAGGCAAACTAATTAACCTGAAGTAGAAGATAAAGAAAAAAACAAAGGGGGGACTTAAGTCCCCCCTTTATTCAGGAAGAACAAAAAGAGAAGCAAAGAAAAAGAAAAAAAGATGAAAAAGACACTAACAATAATTATTTTAATAATATTAATTCCATTACTACTTATAAGCAGAGAATGGGTCATAAAACAGGTATTACCTGATGTAGGTAATTATGAGCCGGGAAGAGAATGTGGTCCTTTAATTTTGAATATAGGTAATTATTATCCAAAACTTATGATATCAACACCAATACCGAATGATTGGTATAGAACCGTTGTATTCAGATTTACAGGAGACAGCTTTGAATTTGAGGCAAATATAGATACATTATCAGTAACAGGTATAGGAGATTTTGATAATGATGGGCTTGTTGAAGTATTGGGACATAGTGTTGCTTATGATTTTAGTATAGCAGTAAAGGAACAATTAGATACAAATCAGATATATAATATAAGAACATGGAACAGCGAAGGGGCAAATAACGAGGGAGCAGTATATTTGGGATCAACAAATCTATTAAAGACAGATGGTATTGACAGGATTTATGGAGCGGATTCACCAGATAGTGACTATGGCTGGTATTATATGAGCAGTGATGGAGATAACAGTTATTATTTTGATTATGTATTAATAGAAGACAGAGAAATACAGACAATGGCTGTTGGTTATATTGATGATGATTCCCTTGTAGATATAATAGCGGGGACAAGCAGAGGGCAAACATGGTGGGAAGCGACAAATGCAAATAATGACAGTTTTCAAATGATTAAATCTGGGTTTCCCGGAGGAGTAGGAACACATTATACAATAATAACAAATGATATAGATAATGATGGAAATAATGAATATATTAAAGGAGGATGTGCCTATTTGACATCACCCTGTAGTTGGGGATTAAGCATAGTAGAACATATTAGTGATACAACATTCAATTTAATGTTAAGAGATACAATGAACAAAGATTACGGACCACTTGAGAACTTTTATAATGGCAGTGATATTGATATGGGAGATGTTGATGGAGATGGGGAACAGGAACTTGTATGGTGTGCTGGCTGTAGATTAAGGGTATATGATATAGTTGGAGATGATAGTCTTGTAGTAATATGGGAAATGGATAATGACACATTCAGTGGAAGCCATGTAAGAGTATATGACTTTAATGAGAATGGTATTGATGAAATAATATGGAGTGGTGGAGCAACGCCACAATTACCATTAACATCAGGAATATCAGCAAGATTTGCCTATATTATTGAGAAATCTCCATTAAGTAAATTGGAATATAATAATCCAATAAATATGAATAATTATTTAATAAGCACAGTTGAAATAGATAGCTTTTATTTGAATTCAACAGATGAGTTAATTGTGATTATTGATTCAATGAAACTGATAAGAGAAAATGAATTAACATTAATAGAACCAATTTATCCCTGTTCAATAGCTGCAGGTGATTCAATCCCTATTAGTATGAATATATATTCAGATAGTGTGGGATATATAACAGATACAATAATTGTATATAGTAATGACTGGTATGGAGACATAGATACAATTGAACTATTTGCAGGAATAGAAGTGCAGATAGAAATAGATAGTGCGGTAGCAAGTGATGGTAGAAATGGAGTAGTAGGAATTGATTATGATGATTTCGTACGATTGTATTTCAATTATCCTATTGAGCAGGTGAATACAAGTACAATAGATTTAGATGCAGTATTACAGTTGAATAACAGTCATACCTGGTATGATGGAACAGGGAATATAAAATATATAAGTTATGTAAATGATAATACAGAAATGGTAATATTCCTATCAACAGACACATCTTTACCAACAATAGAAGTAGGAGATACAATAGAGCCCGATTCAGTAAGCATAAAGGATGAGAGGAACTATTCATATCTTAAAAAACCAATAGTGATTACAGGTAGCTTTGACCCAACAGGAATAGAACAACCTCAAACTCCAAACTCTAAACTCCAAACCGATTTGTCTATTGATTATGAAATATCAACTATGAATTTATTTTATTTTACTCCCAACAATCAACAAACAGTATTAACAATATATGATATAACCGGTAGAGAAATAACAAGCAAGATCCATACAAAACAAGGAAAATACAAACTAAATCTATCAACCTATCCCAAAGGTATATACTTTATCAATCTTAAAACAGAGAACAACACAATTTCAAGAAAAATAATAATATTTTGAAAAAATGATTTCAATATTGAATTTAAGAAATACTGGATTTCCGATCAAGTAGGGAATGACAAGCCCAGAGCACTTCTACAAAAAATATTATTGTCAAATATTCGGGGATGGGGTTTGGATTTTTGGATTTATTTCTACACACTTTATAAGTGTTGATTAATTAATAACTTATATTACACAAAATAAAAAATCCAAAATTCCAAACCCCGTCCCCATCTGAAAATGGTATAGAAGCATTATTAGAAGGTGATTGGGGTAATTGATTAAATAAAATAATTAAGAAAGTTGAGTGTTACATTTTCATATAGTGATCACATATATGAAAATCTTATTGATTTTATTTTAATAATCATATATAATAAAAAAATTAATAAAATATTATTATTTTAAATACTTTTATTTATTAGTATTATACTAAATATTTGAAAAAAAATCATTGGGGGCTACTGTGAAAAAAATAAAAATAAAAAAAATAGGATTTTTAGGATTTTTATATTTTCTTATTCTTTTACTGCCTTTAATAAGTACGATTATTGGTGCAAGATATCAGATAATGATTAATGATAGAGAAAGTAGAAGTGTGAATGAAGCAAAGCAGATAAGAGAAAATGCAATAATTCTTACTTTAGCACTTGAGAAATCATTAATGCCAATGAATAATTATTTAATCACAGGTAAAATAGCGGATAATGAACAATCTATTCTTGAAGAAAAATTAAACAATGCATTATTAATATTAAAGGAAAGTGTATATAAATTATCAGATAAGGAAACAAAAAACAATTTAATTGAATTATCAGATTCTATTGAGGCATCGGTATTGTATGTATTGGAATATGAACATAAAATCTTAAATAGTGACTTAGGGTACACAAGAGCAACAAGTAATACTATGAAAATGATGGGCGAATATTTAAATACATATTCAAACCATTACAAACAGTTTGATAAAACAATTGATTTGGTTATTACTGAAGTGGAAAACATAAAAAAATCAAGTGTAGGAAGAAGTATTATAATTGTTTTGACAATAAATATTTTATTAATTTGTTTAATTATTTTTGTACTTTTAAAAACATTAAGGTATATTAAAAAATTCATCAATCAATTTGTTTCATTTATGGAAAAAATGACAAAAGAGAAGCAATTCAATAACAAGATGAAAAAATTTAAGATTAAAGAAATAGATATTATTATAGATTTGGTAAATGAATTTGTTGAAGAAATAAAAATGATATTATCTGAATTTAATTTATCTTCAATTGATCTTGCAACATTTTCCGAACAACTTGCAGCATCATCTCAGGAAGTATCATCTGCAACAGAAGAGGTGTCTGCTTCAACTGAAAATATTACAAGCGATGTTATTCTTTTAAAGGATTATACAGATAGTATGAATAAAACAGTTGAACACATAAATGAAGTCATGAATAATACAGTGAAATTTCTTGATAAAGCCAAAAATGTAAATGAAGATTTTATGGGTCTTATGAAAAATGAAACAACAATGATAAAAAGTAGTTCTAACAATTTTGAAGGAATGCAGATTTCTGTAGAAAATATAAAATTGTTTATTGATGAATTTATTGGTCAGGTTAAAAATATTCAGGAAAGCGTGATTAGTATCAAAAAGGTACATAAAAAAATAGAATTGCTTTCACTTAATGCGGCAATTGAAGCGGCAAGAGCCGGTAAGGAAGGTGGTGGTTTTGCTGTTATTGCCGAAGAGATCAGATCTCTTTCATCAAGAAGTTCGGATGCATCAAGGGATATTGAAACAATAATGGATGGTGTGATAAATAATATCAGGAAATTGCATGGTTTAATAAATGAATCCCTTGAAGGATTTAAATCAATAAGAGAGGATTGGTCTAAGGTATCAGAGATATCAGTTAAAGTGGCTAATGAATCTGAAAATACATATAATGAAACCAATAATCTTACAAATAGTATTGGACAAATAGAATCACAATTTATTGAACTAAAGAAAATATTTAAGGAAATTAAATTAAGGATAGATAATGTAGTCGCATCCTCTGAACAAATATCATCATCAAATGAGGAAATTACATCTCAAATGGAGGAGCTTACATCATCTTCCCAGGAACTTGCTGAAAAAGCACAAGGGATTAAAGGATTTGTAGACACTTTTAAAGTATGAGGTAACAAATGATAATTAAAAACATTAATGATATTCAAGCAACGGAAGTAAAGGGAGATGACATTAAGAATGTCAGAAAACAGATACTTATTGGAAAGGATGATGGTTCCGATAATATGATTATGCGACTTTTCACTGTGCAGGCAGGAGGGAATACTCCATTACATACACATGATTTTGAGCATCTTGTTAAAATAGAGAAGGGCAATGGTGTTGTAATTGATTCAAATGGAGAACATAAAATTGAGTGTGGAATGGTTATATATGTCAAATCCAATGAAATTCATCAATTTAAAAATACTTCCAATGAGGAATTGCAATTTACCTGTACAATCCTTGCTTAGTAGATAAGGATTCTGCAATTATAAATAAATCTTGACAATCTTTATTTTTAAGTTATATTATTCAAGAATTTAAAATAGTGTGAATATTTTTATATAAGAGAGGTATTAATGGCAAAAAAAATCGCTAAAAAGAAAAGACAAACCAAAAAGCAAAAAGTGAGTTCAATAAAACTTATAAATGGATCTCTAAATGATGAATTCACATTGTTAGAGGATGATAATATTAAGTATAGCAATGAAAAAGAAAAGATGAAAAATGATATCAAATCCTTAAGTGACGAGATAGCCGCCCTTAAAGACAATTCATTAAGAAAAGCAGCTGATTTTGAAAATTCTAAAAAAATAATGAAAAAAGAAATGGATTCTCAAATCAAAACAAATGCAGAAAGCATTTTCATTGAAATAATTGATATACTTGATAATTTTGACAGAGCAATTGAACATTTTGAAAAATCAGATAATAATGTGGAAATCCTTAAGGGTATAAAACTAATTGATAAAAATTTCCATGATTTACTTGGTAAATTTGAAATTGAAACCTTTCCCTCAATTGATAAGAAGTTTGATCCTATTCATCATGAAGCAATATCAGTGAGAAATGATGATAGCAAGAAAGATGGTATTATATTAGAGGAATTAGTAAAAGGATATAAATTTAAGAAGAAAACATTAAGACCAGCAAAGGTTATAGTAAATCAAATAATTGAAGAAGAACATGATTAAAAAAAATATCGGAGGTAAATAATGTCAAAAGAGAAAATTATAGGCATTGATTTAGGAACAACTAATTCATGTGTTGCCATCATGGTTAATGGCGAGCCAGTTGTAATTCCTAATCAGGATGGAGACAGAACAACACCATCTGTAGTAGGTTTTCAAAAAGGAAAAGAGAAACTTGTAGGTAATATGGCAAAGCGTCAACAAGTAACAAATCCTGAGAGTACGGTATATTCTATAAAGAGGTTTATGGGAAGAAGATATAAAGAAGTTCCTGAAGAACAGAAGCTTGTTCCTTATAAAATTGAAGAGGGACAAAATGGAGATGTGAGAATAAATATTGAAGGCAAATTATATTCTCCACCAGAAATTTCTGCAATGACTTTGCAATATTTAAAAAAGGCAGCAGAAGATTATATTGGTGAAGAAATAACAAAAGCGGTAATTACAACTCCTGCATATTTCAATGACTCACAGAGACAGGCAACAAAAGATGCCGGTAAGATAGCAGGTCTTGAAGTAATGCGTATAATCAATGAACCAACAGCTGCTTCACTTGCATATGGACTTGATAAAAAAGCAAATGAGAAAATTGCAGTATATGATTTAGGTGGTGGAACATTTGATATATCAATTCTTGAAATTGGTGATGGTGTGTTTGAGGTTTTATCAACAAATGGTAATACACATCTTGGTGGAGACAATTTTGATGAAAGAATTGTACATTATCTTGCAGATGAATTTAAAAAGGATAATGGAATTGATTTAAGAAATGATAAAACCGCTTTACAGAGATTAAGAGAGGCAGGAGAAAAGGCAAAAAAAGAACTTTCTACAAAAATGGAAACAAATATAAATCTTCCATTTATTACGGCAGATCAAAATGGGCCAAAACATCTTGAAGTAACTATGACAAGAGCAAAACTTGAAATGCTTGTTGAAGATCTTCTTAATGGAACAATAGCCCCATGTGAAAAAGCAATCAAAGATGCAAAAATTGATATAAATGAAATAGATGAAGTAGTGCTTGTAGGAGGTATGACAAGAATGCCTTCTGTACAGAAATTGGTAAATGAAGTATTTAGTAAAGAACCACATAAAGGAATTAATCCTGATGAAGTTGTTGCTATTGGTGCAGCTATTCAGGCTGGTGTACTTGCTGGTGATGTTAAGGATGTATTACTTCTTGATATAACACCATTATCTTTGGGAATTGAAACATTAGGTGGTGTGATGACAAAGATTATTGAGAGTAATACCACAATACCAGTGAAGAAACAGCAGGTATTTTCTACTGCAGCGGATAATCAAACTGCTGTAACAATACATATTCTTCAGGGAGAAAGAGAAATGGCTGCTGATAACAGGACTCTTGGAAAGTTTGAATTAATTGGAATTCCTCCAGCACCAAGAGGTATACCACAAATAGAAGTATCATTTGACATTGATGCTGATGGAATACTCCATGTACATGCCAAAGATAATGCAACCGGCAAAGAGCAATCCATTAAAATTACAGCATCAAGCGGATTATCAGATGATGAAATTGAGAAGATGATTAATGAGGCAAAACAGAATGAGGAAGAGGATAAGAAAAAGAAAGATCTTGTTCAGGTAAGAAATGAAGCGGATCAATTTATATATTCCTCTGAAAAATTTATAAAAGAAAGTGGCGATAAGGTTAATGAAGCACTTTTAACTGATGTAAAAAAAGCAGTTAAAAATCTTAAAGATATAATGCTTACCGATAATACTGAAGACATCAAAAAGAGACTTGAGGATCTAAAACAAAAATTCTATAAAGTATCAAGTGATATTTATAAACAATCTTCAGAAGATACTGCTTCAGAAGAACAAACTACAGAACAAACACAGAGTGCTGAAAATCAGGAAAATGTTAAAGAAGATATTGCAGAAGAAGCTGATTTTGAAGTTGTTGATGAAGATGAAACCAATGAAGAGAAGAAATAGATAAAGGGGGAATTATCCCCCTTTATTTTTTAAAAGTATGTCAGAAAAAGATTATTATAAAACATTAAATATTGAGCGAAATGCATCTCCTGATGAGATAAAGAAAGCATATCGTAAATTAGCAAAGAAACATCATCCTGACTTAAATCAGGATAAGAAAGAAGCAGCTGCCGAGAAATTTAAGGAAATTTCAGAGGCATATGAGGTTCTTGCAGATCCACAGAAAAAGAAAATATTTGATACTTATGGATATGAGGGTGTATCACAGCAATTTGGTAAAAATGGATTTTCATGGAATAATTTCAGTCATATGGATGATATCAGCGATATTCTTAATGGTATGTTTAGCGGCGGCGGTGGCGGTGGCGGCTCATCAATATTTGATATGTTTTTCGGTGGCAGCAGAGGAGCTCAATCACGAAGAGTAAATAAGGGAAGTGATTTAAATATTACAATGGATTTATCTCTGAAAGAAATGTATTCTGGTGTTTCAAAAACATTAAAATATAAAAGATTTGAGAAATGCTATGAGTGTAATGGTTCCGGTGCAAAATCATCAAAAGATATTGAAACATGCCCCGAATGTAATGGTGCTGGACAAAGACAGTATAAAAAACAATCTATATTTGGAACAATGATCAATGTTGGTGTATGCCAAAAATGTAATGGTACCGGAAAAATCATTAAAAATAAATGTCCAAAATGTCATGGGGATGGAAGAGTGAAATCAGAGCATAAATTAACAATTGATATTCCCCCTGGAGTAATGAATAATTCCTTTATGGTAAAGGAAGGAGATGGAAATGCTCCTAAACACAAGGGAATCAATGGTGATTTAAGGATAATTTTTAGAGCATTACTTGATAATAATTTTATAAGGGAAGGGGATGATCTACATATTGAAAGAAGTATAAATTATCCTGATGCTGCATTAGGAACAATTATTACAATAAATACAATTGATGGTCATAAAGTAAAGTTGAAAATACCATCAGGCACAGAAAGCGGTAAAATATTTGTATTAAAAGGAAAGGGAATGTCCCGTTTACATTCATCACAATTTGGGAATCTATATGTAAGAATTAAAGTAATAATTCCTAAGCGCATAGATAAGGAAACAAAAGCATTGCTTATTAAATTGCGTGAATCATTAGAAAAAAAATAAATGAAACCTGTTTTTTATTGTTCCAAACAGAATGGAAAATTTATCTTTGATAAAAATGAGAAACATCATATAAATGTATTAAGAATCAAGCTTCCATCAATTCTTTTTTTTACGGCAGGTGATGGTGTACTTTATAGAGGTGAAATTGATTCTGAGTATAATATATTATCATATACAATAGTTAAAGAAACCAGCAATGAATTTATTAATGTTTTTTTTGGAATATGTGAAAAGCAAAGAATGAAATATATACTTGAAAAATGTACCGAGCTTGGAGTGAAATCATTTACACCACTATTTACAGATCATAGTGAGAAATTCCAGTTTAAACAAGATAGAGCAAGCAAGATAATTCGTTCAGCAGTAAAGCAGAGCAGGCGATTTATTATTCCTGCTTATAATGAATCAAAGAATTTATTTGATATTGAACCAACAATTATTAAAAATTCTTTTTTTGGGTCAATTGATAATGATTCAAGTAAAATTTGTACTAATAAAAAAGAAATTAATGTATTTGTAGGTCCGCCATCAGGGTTTTCGGAAACAGAGGAACAATTTCTTATTGAAAATGGAGCAAAGGGATTTCATTTGGATACCGGAGTACTAAGAACGGAAACATTCTGTGTTTCTATTGTATCAATACTTCATTATTTAAAAGGAGATTAGTATGGAACAATGTATATTTTGTAAAATGATTAATAATGAGATTAAAGTAGAAAAAATTTATGAAAGCGAAAATGTGATTGCTTTCAATGATATCAATCCACAGGCGCCTGTTCATTGTTTGATTATTCCTAAAAAACATATTATATCAGTAGATTTTTTGAAAGAAGAGGATAAACATATTCTTATTGAAATATTTAAAGCAATAAAAGTTATTGCAAAGCAAAAGAATCTTTCGGAAAATGGGTATAGAATTGTAACAAATCATGGTGAAAGGGCTGGGCAATCGGTGTTTCATCTGCATTTTCATCTAATTGGCGGTAGACAGATGAAATGGCCTCCGGGATGAAATAATTTCTCTTTATTTAATGCAAAGTGCAAGTTTTGCATAAATAGCAATTAATTTACAAAATAAAAATTCCTAAATTAAACAATACAATCGTTTACACATCTACTTATGGCATAGTAATTGCTTATTTATTGACAATACATAGAAGGTATTTTAATGAACACTAAAAAAATATTACTTGTAATTACTATATTAACCTTAACTTTAAATCTATTTGCAAGCCAAAAAGTATCATTTATCAAGGGTGCAAATAATGGCTTTGAAATTATTAATCATAATGATATGAAAACTGATATCCATATTTCTTTATCGGATATTTTTATAGATAAAGGCGAGAATGATTTTGATATGCTCTCAATTACAGGTGGGCAATTATATGCTGATGAGATTGGAAAACCACAAATACCATTTTTCAGAAAAATGATTGCTATTCCTGATAGAGGAGATGTTAAGATTGAGATTAAGAACAAGAAATCAATAACACTTATTAATAAATATAATATTATGCCAATACAGGAACCATTACTTGAAATAAAAGGGTTTGTTCCTGAATGGAAATATGATGAAGATTTTTATAATACTGATGCAAAATTCCCGGGAAAAATTGCAGAAATAAAGGAAGTTGGAGCTATTAGAAGTTATAGATATGCTAATATTTATATTTTCCCATTACAATATAATCCATTAACAGGTGAAACAGAAATCATCTATGAATTTGATATTGAAATAACATATAGTGGAATAGGTGAGAATGAAATGAAAAGAACAATACCTGTTTCAGATAGATGGCTGCCAATATATGAAATGAAATTTTCCAATTGGGAATATGTTAAAAATAGTAAACCATCTATTAATGATATAAAGACAGATTATTTTGATGCATGGGATGAAAATACTTTTTTTGATGAAGGCGATTATCTAATATTAGTTGTTTCGGATGAAATGACTGCCAAAATAAAAGAACTTGCTGCATGGAAAGCAAAATTAGGATATACTCCTGTGATAAAGCAGGTACAAGCATCTATTTCTGTAGATGCTTTATATGATACAATAGAATATTGTTATGATAATTGGTCAACACCACCCGAATTTGTTCTTCTTGTAGGAGAAGGTGAAGAGAATGAGGTTGCTAATCATATTGAAGCACATCGTTATTCATGTCCATATTCTTATGGAGTTGAATCAGGTATTGCAAGAAATGATCATTACTATTCTTTGATGCCAACATCTGATAGGCATAGCGATCTATTTATATCAAGAATTCCGGCAAGAGATGCAAGTGAACTGGGAGTGTGGATAGATAAAGTAATTGAATATGAAGGAAATCCTCCTTCTGGATCATGGTTTACATCATATTTTTGTATAGGAGATATAGAATCAGGAAGAATATTCCATTTAACAGCAAGACAATTTGGTCTTAATCTTGAAGCAAATGGTGACTTTGATGATTTGGATACATTACTTGAATGTAATTTTGCAGATAATGAAATGGGTGCGCATGTTATTGATTCAATAGATGAAGGACATAATGTAATGGTTTTTAGAGGACATG
>CBDUZN010000048.1:0-11932 GCA_965371715.1 uncultured bacterium
ATAAGTATGTTGGATTCTACTAAATGCGTAAATAAATATATCAGTGAGAATGTTTGGATGAAAATAAAAATCATAATTTGGATAATATATAAGAAATTAAGATTTTTTATTTGGAATACATTAAGGAATCAATCAATCTACTCCATACTACGAGAAAGGAGAAACGATGAATGAACAAACTTAAAATATCAGCAATTATTTGTACCTATAATCGTTGTAATCTATTAAATAGTGCCATTATGAGTTTAATTAATCAAACAATAGATAAAAGTATGTATGAAATCATTATTGTTGATAATAATTCAACAGATAAAACAAAGGAATTAGTAGAGGAATATCTGCCTGAAACAAATATACGATATATCTTTGAACCAAAACTGGGGTTATCTCATGCTCGCAATGCAGGATTCAAAAACGCGAGAGCAAATTTTGTAGCTTATATGGATGATGATGCAAAGGCAGATAAGGATTGGGTAAGGAAAATAATTCAAGTATTTGAAACTGTTTTACCATCTCCTTCAGCTGTAGGAGGACGGATTTTACCTTATTATTTGTCAAAAAAACCTAATTGGTTTCTGGATACATATGAAATTCGAACATGGGGTGAGAAGTCGGGATTTCTTCAAATGCCTCGTGCATCTCATGGTTTTTCTGGTTCCAATATGGCTTTCCCCAAAAAAATACTGGAACAATACGGAGGTTTTTCACCAAATTTAGGAATGATTGGTAGAAAAGTGGGAGTGGCGGAAGAGACAGTTTTATTTTATCGAATTTATAAGTGTTTACCACATTTTTGGTATGACACTGAAATAAAGGTAATGCATTTAGTTTCAAAACGCAATATGAAGATATGGTATAGATTAAAACGAACTTTTATAAGTAATATTATCTCAATAAAAATTGAGAAAATAAAACCAACATTCTTTTCTGTTATTAGGATTTTACTATCCATTGGGATACAAAGTATTGCACTTCTTTTTAAAGTAAGATGGTGGGAAGAACATTGGCAGCGTAGCTTTTTGCAAAGGACAATCTCTATTACGAGATCATTTGGAAAACTTAAGGGAATGTTTCAGAATAGGAGAAGAAAAATGACTAAAGGGAAATAAATTATTTTGATAGTTGAAAAAAATATAAGAAATAATATTAGTGAATTGAAAGAATTTATTATTGATTCAATTAAATTAAGATATAGAAGTGATGTTGAAGTAGGAAGTTGTTTAAGCGGTGGAATTGATTATAGTTCAATTGTTAGCGTATCATCAAAAATATTAAGAAAAAAAATAAAAACATTTTCAGCTATTTATAGAATTAATGAGTGTAATGAAGAAAAATATGTAGATGAAATGGAAAACCAATTTGATATTAATTCACACAAAGTGTTTCCAAAACATGCAGGTTTATTAGATAATATTGAAAAAATGATTTACTATCAGGATGAACCAATCCTTGCATACGGAGTTTACTCACAATGGAGTATAATGGAATGTGCAAAAAGTAATAAAATAAAAGTATTCCTTGATGGTCAAGGTGCAGATGAATTGTTCGCAGGGTATTTTAGCTATACCACCTATTTTTTGCCAGCATTATTACATTATGAGGATAGAAATAGTATGCTATTCTCAATAGAAGCAAGGGTTCCTTTCCTTGATCATAGAATATTTGAAAAGGCAATAAGTATCCCATTTTATCAAAAAGTGAATGGAGGAAGACCAAAATATGTTTTAAGAGAAGCAATGAAGGATATATTACCCCAAAAAATATATAAAAGAAGAAGCAAACTTGGATATCCAACTCCATTTGCTTATTGGATAAGAAAATATTAAAAAAAGTAATATTTAGATATTGTAAACAATTCTTATGTAAATGAAATATTAGGAAAACAGGAAATTGAATCTACCTTAAATGATTTTTTTAATAGAAATATTGATAATACTTGGAAAATATGGCAATTACTTGTAATTTCAATATGGTATAAAATAGACTTCTTTGATAAGGATATTAATTTCAAATAGATATATTACAATTGTTTAACAATATCAATTAATTTTTGTTTTTCAATATCCCAATTGTATTCTTCAAGAAAGGCATTTCTTGAATTATTTTTATAATAGTCAATTTTACCGGAATCAACTATACTGTTGATTGCATTAATTATACTTTCAGAATAACCTGGTTCAAACACTACTCCGCAATCATATTTTTCAATAATTATTCTGCTTTCAGGAACATTATATAATGCAAGTGCAAGTCTTGCATTCATATACTGGGAAAATTTGTTGGGAAATGTTAGTTCATGACTTAATAATTCTTTAATCCTTATTGGTGCTATACCAATATCAGCACAGGCAGTATAATTAAATAAATCCTCTTGAGGGATCATCCCAGGAAAATATATTCGTGGATTTGATTTTACCTCTATTAATTCCTTTTTTGAAATGAATTTACCCATTAAAAGCAAATGAATATGTTGAGGCAAAGTATCCATTGCCTTAACCAATTCGGGAATACCTCTATTTTTATGTAATGAGCCCTGATATACAATAAGAATACAATCATGTGGAATATTGAGTTTGTCTCTGATTCTCATTCTGTTCTCAAGTGATGGTAATGGAGTTATTTCATCAAGATTTCTTATTATTAATGGTTTTTTCATTTTATATCTTTTAACTAACTCATTTGCAATTCCATTTGAGACTGTTATAACAATATTACATCTCTTTATAAGGAACCATTCAATAAAGTATTCTATTACTCTATTGATTCTATTAAATGTTGTGCTGCGAGATCCGTTTCTTTCAGACCACAGCTCATGTGAGTCATAAACAAGTTTTGCTCTTTTTCTCCTTGATGCAAGATAACCACTTATTAATGTATTGAAATCATTGCAATAGTAAATATCATACTTTTCTAATATGAGTACCTTAAATAAACGATGGATTTCTCGTAATTTCCATATTAAATCTTTTATAATATGAAAACCCTGTGATAATAAATTATTGGAGTTGTAGGTATTCTTTGTGTTCAATAGAGAATTTTGATTTATTTTTTTTACAGCATTTTTTGTTAAGTGATGAATTCTGATAATTGGAATTCCAAAAATTGTATCATTAATAAATCTTCTTAAAATGACTTTATCACTATAAGCTATATATTTAAGAGAAGCAATTTGTGATAAACATTTTCCAATCCTTAAAACCCGTGAATCATTATTTAAAGTGTTCATTACTATGCTACATATTGTTTTCATAATTTTCTCATAATTTCTTTTGATTTTTGCTTTTCTGTTTCCCAATTATATTCTTCAAGAAAGCCTTTTCTTGAATTTCTTTTATAATAGTCAATTTTACCTGAATTAATTATATTATTGATTGCATTAATTATATTTTTAGAAGAACCGGGTTCAAACACTACTCCACAATCATATTGTTCAATAATTTTTCTGCTTTCAGTAATATCGTATAGTGCTAATGCAAGTCCGGCATTCATATATTGGGAAAATTTATTGGGAAATGCAAGTTCGTAGTTAAGAATATTTTCACAATGTCTCTGATCAATTCCAATGTCAGCACAGGCAGTATAATTAAATAATTCTTCCTGAGGGATCATGCCAGGAAAATGTATTCTATTGTTTTTTTTAATGGATTTTAAATCACTGGAAGAAAGAAAGTTACCCATTAAAAGTAAATGAGTATTATCTGGTAAATGATCCATAGCTTCAATGAGTTCCGGAATTCCTCTATTTTTTTGTAATGAGCCCTGATATACTATAAGAATACAATCTTGTGAAATATTGAGCTTATCTCTTATTTCCATTCTTTCTTCAAATGAAGGCAATGGTTTTTCTTCATCAAGGTTTCTTATTATTAATGGTTTTTTCATTTTATATCTCTCTGATAATTCATTTGCAATACCATCAGAAACGGTTATAACAAGGTTACATCTCTTTATAATAAACCATTCAATAAAGTATTCTATAATTCTTTTGATTTTGTTAAAGGTAGTATTTCTCGCATTACTTCTTTCTGCCCACAGCTCATGACTATCATAAATAAGTTTTGCTTTATTTCTTTTTGAAGCAAAATAACCCGAAATAAGAGTATTAAAGTCATTACAGTAATAAATATCTGTTCTAATTTTTGAAATGCTTTTTATTTTAATTATCTCGGTCTCTATATAATAGATAATTTTAAAAAATGATTTAATAGGAAAAATGGAATTTCTCTCAAACTTATTCAAGTCCCAATTAGAGTATCTGTTATGATAAAAATGCAGATTTACATTCTTAACTATTGATGAACAATCTTTACAAAACAAATTAATATTGAATAAAGATGATAGGGTGTTAATTGTTCTATTAACACGAGCATCGTTCTTAATATTACCGAAAAGGAGCATAGATAAATTCTTCACATTTTACCCAACATTTTAATCAATTTATGTTTTTCTGCTTTCCAATTATATTCTTCAAGAAATCCCTTTCTTGAATTCCTTTTATAATAGTCAATTTTATCTGAACTGACTATATTATTGATTGCCAAAACTATATTCTCAGATGAACCAGGTTCAAACACTACTCCACAATCATATTTTTCAATAATTATTCTGCTTTCAGGAACATTATATAATGCAAGTGCAAGTCCTGCATTCATATACTGAGAAAATTTGTTGGGAAATGCTAGCTTATAACTTAAAAATTTATTTATTCTTATTGGAGCTATGCCTATATCAGCACAGGCAGTATAGTTGAATAATTTTTTCTGAGGTATCATACCGGGAAAATGTATTCTATTGCTTTTATTAATGGATTTTGAATCACTGGAAGAAAGAAAATTACCCATTAAAAGTAGATGAATATTGTCTGGTAAATGATCCATTGCTTCAATGAGTTCCGGAATTCCCCTACTTTTTTGTAATGAACCTTGATATACAATAAGAACACAATTATGTGGAATATTAAGTTTATCTCTAATTCTCATTCTTTCTTTCAATGAAGGCAATGGCTTTTCTTCATCAAGATTTCTTATTACAATGGGCTTGCTAATTTTATATCTTTTAACTAATTCATTTGCTATACCATCTGAGACAGTGATAATGATATTTACTTTTTTAATAATAATATACTCCAAAACATATTCAATTTTATTAATAATTCTGTGTAAAAGAGTTCTTTTTGAGCCACTTCTTTCTGTCCATAATTCATGCGAATCATATATTATTTTAAATTTGTATTTGTTTTTGAATAGATAGCCCAAAATTAAGGTGTCAAAATCATTGCAATACATTATATCGCATTTACTTTTCATTAAAATTAATCTGATTGTTTTAAACATTCTAAATCGATTTAAAAATTGCCATTGTAAATATCTTAATGGAAGAAATAGTATTTTATCTAATGGTTGATTGTTTATTCGAAATATACAAAATGTATTAGAAAAGTCAGTATTATATAGGGATTTTATAGGATTTTTTGATAATGCAAATATGTGAACTTTGTTATTTAAATTGATTAATAAATTATTTATTTTTATTACTCTTGAATCATTGTCAAAAGTGTTGAATACTAATGAAAAAATTGTTTTCACAATTTCCCAATGAACTTTGTGAGTGATTTTTTTTCATTTTTCCAATTAAATGTGCTCAAATATGCTTTTTGGGATTGTTTTTTCATATCATCTATATCAAAAGACAAAATCTTAGTAATATTGTTCTCTATATTATTTAATGTATTCATAGAACCATAAATACCATTTTTATTATTATCAATGATTTCTTTTATTGCATTATTTTCAAAAAGGCAGAGAGCAAGTCCTGCTTGCATATATTGAAAAACTTTATTCGGTAAGGCGAGTTGATAATTTAATGAGTTATTTGTGTTCAATGGATGAATGCCAATATCTGCAATTTTGAGATAATGATACAAATGATTTTCGGGAACCTGATTAATATAATAAATCATTGATGAATCATTTAAGAAATCTTTCAGTTCAATATCGGAGTGTCCTATTAGTAGTAATCCAATGTTTTTATTGTTGATTTTTTTAAATGCATTTATTAGATTTGGAATATTTCTTTGCTCATTTATGATTCCTGCATATACAAATAATTTAATTTGTTCAGGAATGTTCAAATTTTTTCTGGTAATTATGAAGTTTTTAGAATAATTATTGTCAGGAATATTTTTTAAAATAAGAATATCTTTTGAGTATTTCCATTTATCTTGAAAGTATTCACCAATATCAGATGACACAGTAATCACTTTTTTGATTTTGTGAACTATCATTTTCTCAATATTTTCTTCACAAAAATTAATAAATCTATGTAATATTGTTTTTTTACATCCGGTTCTCTCTGTCCAAATTTCATGAGAATCATATATGATTGATAATGGTTTATGTATATTGGTAAGGTATGCTGGGATTAATGTTTCAAAGTCATTTGCATAGATAATATCATATTTTTCTTGACTGAGAAGTTTACATGATATTAGTTTCAGAAATATATTTCTATCAATATATTCGGAAAGGTTTTTATGTCTATTCTTTTTTCCTGAATTGATAAAATTAAAATCAACAGATGGGTATTCTTTTATTAACTTATTATTATAATCACTGTAAATACAAAAAACAGAAATACTAAAGCAGCTGTTAAAATATTCAATTTGTTTTTTAACTCTTGAATCAAAATACAGATTATTAAACACAAGAATAGCCATTTTTTTCATAAATCTATTTTATATATATTCTCTGTTAAATCAATGATAATTATTGAATTTTCACAATATTTCATTATAATGAATAAATGAAGAAAATGAAAAATATTGCAGTATTTTCTCTTGGCAGAAGGGGAGCTGGTCCATTAATAGGTATAAAAATTGCACAGGAACTGAGTAGAACAATGAATGTGCTTTTAGTATATTCCGTTCAGAGTGAATTGGGAGAACGAAATATTGATAAGAGATTTTCTTCTGTATGTATTGATACATTTAATAATAAAAGAGAAATGTTTAAATCAATTATTTTTCCCAAATGGATTTTTACAGTAATTAGAATTATAAAAAACAATAAAATAGATGTGATTCTCTGGCCTATGCTTCACCCATGGACAGTATTTATCAATATTATATTAAAAAACAAAGTAAAAATTATATCAATTATACATGATGTGATACCACATGAGGGTGATACATCCCTACTGTATGTTATGAATTGTATAGTAATGCATACATCAGATAAGATTATTCTATTCTCCAATCAATCAAGAAAGCAGATTAAAAATATCAAATTGTTCATGAAATCTAAAATTATTCCTCTGGGTATATATAATATTGATGAAAAGCATCGGGATAATTCATTTATATATAATAAGACAATTCTCTTTTTTGGTAGAATTGAACCCTATAAGGATATCAATGCTCTTCTTGATATATTTGATAAAATATACCATATTGATAATGAAGTTAGATTGATTATTGCAGGACAGGGCGATGTTACCAAATGGAAAGATAGAGTGAATGGTAATAATAATATTGAACTGATAAACAGATGGATACATAATCGAGAAATTGCAGAATTATTTACCAAGTCAACTATTGTTGTATTGCCTTATAAAGAAGCAACGCAGTCAGGGATCATTCCTGTTGCTTATGAATTTAATGTACCTGTTATTGCATCAAACTGTGGAGGTATTTCAGAACAGATAATAAATGGTAAAACTGGATATCTGGTAGAGAATGGCAATATTGATGAATTTGCTTGCAAAGTGCTAAGTATTTTACAAAATAAGAAATTAATAATGAATATGAAAAAAAATATTATAAATTATAAATGTAAACATTCATGGAAAAATATAATAAAACTTTATGAAAGAATCATTATTGATTAATCATGTATTGATAGCATTAAAAAACAAGGGTAAACAATCAATAAAATCTTTGAATGTTTAGAAAGAAAATTCTTAATTCAAATATATAATTATACATTTATGCGTTACGCACAAATGCATAATTATAAAATATGTTTTTTGATCCACACAAGAAAAAAGATATCAGAAATCTCATAGTTACCATCATTTTTTTCAATAATACCTTTTTCAATTAATCCTCTAACACTTCTTTGGATCGTTGATATTGCAGGCAATTTATTTTTTTCTCTGTAATGTTCTGAATAAATTTTATCTGTTCCTGATTGTACAAAGGCAATAAATAAAGATTTCTGGTTCTGAGAGAAACTTTCCCAAATTTTTAAATAAAGTTCTGATTGATTTGATATTATTCTATTTATTGCTAAATCAACAACCTTTTCATTTACTTTTTTATTGTCTCGGGATATTTCCCAAATTTCATGACATAGCATTTGGGTATAATATGGGTGATTTAATGTTGATTCGCAAATTATTTCTGCAATTTTATTATTAATTGAATATTTCCCTTGTTTAAATTTATTTAAAATAAATTCAATAAGTTCTGAACGGGGTATTTTCCTTAAAGGATAAGTTTTCCCAATTTTATATAATGCTCTACTTTTATCTGTGAACATATTATCCAATATATGGGTTTTGCTACCCATAAAAACATAACTTATCATTTCATGATACTGAATATGCGATCTTAATTCTTTTTCAAATGATTCTCCATTAAGATTATTTATTTCCTGAAATTCATCAAATACAATTAAAATTCTCTTTTTCTTCTTCTTATATAATTTGACAGGTAATTCATACACATCTTCTAAAATGGAATTTATCATTTTTCTTTGTCTTAAAAAATCAATTTGCAATTTGGGGTTTCCACTATTATCAACCGTAATAGAAGGAATTATATTCCCCAAATTTTGTTTAAGAAAATCCATAATTTTTTCTAACTTTGTATCTGCTTTTTCAGCAATGATTTTTGAATACACTTCAATAAATCTTTCTAATGAGTATATTTGAAAGAAATCAAGATATATTGTGATAAATCCTTCCTTCTCTAATTTGTTTTGAATAACCCTCATAAGAGATGTTTTACCATATCTTCTTGGGGAATAGATGAAAATATTCTGTCCGTTTTTAATGTCATTAATTAATTCTTTTATTTCCTTTTTTCTATTAGTGAAATTTTTTCCTGTAACTACGCTTCCGTAGATAAAAGGATTAATCATTTAAACCTCCACATTATACATTTATGCGTTATGCATTAAAGTATAACATGATTTTATAGATTTTCAATAAGAAAATTAATTGTTTCAAGATGCTTGCAAATAAGCGATAAGGAGATTGTCACATTACACTCGCAAGGGAGAGTTTTCAGAATAACGAATTCTTGCGGAAATGTATCAGAGGAGGCAAGAGGATTGCTTTGCTCGAAAAGATAGAATTCCTATTTTCAGAATTATGGTTTATTCTCTATCTTTTTAAATTTATAAATCTGCTTGCTTTATAAATGCAGATAGTCTCTGATATGCTATTTCAGGACTTAATGACAATGGTTTATTATTTTTTTTCCCATGAGCAACCCAATTTCTATATTCAATTATTTGCTTTATTTCTCCAACAACATTAGAAGAAACAATAGATTTATATATATCCAAAATATTCATCAATGACCATCTATCTTTTAATTTAGTAACATATTCCATTGCAGTTTTCGAAAATTCATCTTTTAATAATGAAGAATCTTTGATACAAATATCAAAAATATGTTTTATTATAATTTTTTCAAAAATAGCAATCAATGAAACTATTGTTAAATCCTGTAATTCAGTATATGCTGAATCTAATGATTCTTTTGCATCAGAAATAGAAAGAGAAGCAATGTCAATATTTTCTGGAAAAGATTTTGGGTCTTCATTCAATAATTTTATAACAACTTTGTGATTATCTGAAGATATACGATAGCTATTATATACTTCTTGAAGGTTATTCATGACAAAAAATCTTTAAAGAGCTGAATAAATAATTGTTTATTAAGTTTTTTGAGAGGTAAAGATTTATTTCTGTTTTCATCAAAATATATCCATCCTTTCTCTTTTGATAAATACAAAAAAATAACACTACCTTTTACTGATTCCATATCAACTCGACCTTGTGCTCCAATAATTAACCGTCCAACAGGATTTATACTGACAGTATCTCCGCTTGTTTTTATAGTTAAACATGGAACTTTGTATTGACCCAAATGTTCTTCAGATAATTGAATGGTTTTTTCCTGAATTTCAAGAAGATTGTTATTAGCTGCATCTGATAACCAATCCTTAATATTTTCATATAAAATATTTATATTTTTTTTCCATTCAGATTTTGTCTTTTTCCATTCAATTTTTTTCCCTGATTTTTTTTTCTTTAAAAAAGCTGTTAAACTATCCATTTATAATCCTCCTTTAATATATATTTTTTTATACTCGTATATATTATATAATATTTGTTATATATTTGTCAAGTATCAACTATAATAAATTTATTTGTTATTATATTTGCACATAACTGTAATTTTCGTTGATATTTGTTCAAAAATATGATATGTTCACAATAAATGAACATAGGAAAAAACTGAACAAGGGTTTATTCTTTATGAAGAATACATTGATAAATTTATCAGGCAAGATTGAGCAATCAATTGTAGATACACTCAGAATTATCAAGAAAGTAATAAAATATGAATATGAAAAGAAGCAAACGAATCTCTAAAAATAATAAGAACAAAAAAAATACTATTATTCTTGGAGCAGGGGTATCTGGCTTAACAGCAGGGAATATTTTGAATTGTCCGATAATAGAGAAAACTGATAGTATTGGTGGATTATGCAGAACATATAGAGAAAAAGGGTTCCAGTTTGATTCTACGGGTCATTATCTGCATATTTCGGAAGAGCATGAAAAAACTATAAAGCAGAATATTAATACTAATTTAATGAAAGTAAAGAAAAAATCAGGTATTGCAATAAATGACAAAATTATTGATTATCCATTTCAATCTAATTTCCATAATGCAGGTAAGCAGATTAAGGATGACTGTATAAACGGTTATTTAAATAGAAATAAAAATCTTGATGTAAAGAATTTTAAGGATTGGATTCTGAAATACTATGGAGCAGGCATAGGGAAATATTTCATGTTTCCATATAATGAGAAATTATGGCAATATGATTTGAATGAAATGACTACTGATTGGATGGGTGATTTTATACCAATATTTACAAATGAGGATATAATTAGAGGTAACAATAATAATAATTCATATAATTCATATTTCTATTATCCAGAAAATGGAGGATTTGATAATATTTTATATAATAAATATATTAATAATATTTATTTTAATGAGAATGCAGTTAAAATTGATTTAGAAAAGAAAATACTATTAACTGATAAAGGCACTTATAATTATGATAATCTAATTTCAACAATTCCATTGAAGGAATTAATTATAATGATACATGATGAAGAAAATGATTTGGATTATACATCTGTGTATAATATCAATCTTGGTATAAAAGGTAAATGTCCTATTGATTATCATTGGCTATATTTTCCCGAAAAGGAAATACCATTTTACAGGGTAGGAGTTCCAACAAATGTTAATAACAAAATGTCCCCCAATGATACATATTCATTATCAATAGAGATTGCTTATAAAGGTAATTCATCAATTGATTTAAAAAAAATAATTTCAGCACTAAAAAAATACAATTTGATTAAATCATCAAAAGATATTATAATTAGAAAGGATATTGATATTAAATATGCGTATGTAATTTATAATCACAGGAGAAATCAAATATTGCATAATTATCTAAATGATTTGGAAAAACATAATATATTCTGTACAGGTAGATACGGTAAATGGCATTATTCATTTGTATCACAGGATATTATGGATGCTTATGGATTAGTTGAAAGGATAAAAATAAATGAATGAGTATATTTTAATTATATTAACTTTTATAGTAAGTTT
>CBDUZN010000049.1:0-11926 GCA_965371715.1 uncultured bacterium
TTAGAGTATTTAAATGATATATGAAAAAATGAAAAAATCAAGAAGAATTTATTATTTCCTTAGCATTTTCATATTGGTCATCTTCAACCCATAGTTCAATACCCTCTATTTCATTGAATTGGGGAAAAAGACCTGTTGCATTTCCTTCCTTCAAAATAACATGAATGCCATTTGATTCAAGATATGATTTCAATACACGGGCTTCCATTAGATCATTAAAAGTCTTTAATTTTTTCATATTATATATAATAGGGAAATATTTGAATAATTCAAGACAAAAACGATAGGTCGGGGCTTGACATTTTGACATCATTCCTAGCAATAAACTGCTTTTTTTTGCAATATCATATTAAATAACACCTCCTATTGACAATTATCACATTGTTGTGTACAATATAGGCACATCAGGAACTGAAAAAATGTCAAAATGTCAAGGCCCGGCCTCATACCCTATATAATCATTGTGCTTATTTATCAATATTGCAATATGCAATATATTGCAATAAAATTGTAATATATTAATGTATTTATTAATAATATCAATATTATTGAGTAGAAAATGAATATTATTCATTTTCTACTTGACAAAATTGATTTTTTTAATTATATTTGTTGATATAAGAACAAAACTAAGGAGATATGAAATGCATAAAATAATCCTTGAAAAAGTTAAGCAGGGAATCATTACACCAAAAGAAGCAGATAGTTTATTCTGCTGTAATGGAAAATCATCATACAGAAAGGTACGGTATATTAAAATCCGCGTAAAAACAATAGAAAATAATTTCAATATTTCATTACCTTTAGTATTAATTACACCAATACTAAAAATTCTTCATTTTTCCAAAGGTTTTGTAAAACAGGCGGAGAAGAAATGGGGTATTGAAATGGCAATCACTGTATTAACATCAATAAGATTATCAGACCTACCGGCACCTATTGAACTTCTCCATATTATTGATGAAAATGATAATGTTAATATCACTCTTCATTAAGGGGGATTTATGGCAATACAAATGAAAACAAAATGCCCTGTTTGTGCAGGAAAACTCATAATAAAGGAAATGGAATGTCCTAATTGCAATATCACTATAAAAGGCAGCATTGAGGATATCTCTACTGAATCACCACAAAATCTTTTTAGTAATGAAGAATGGCATTTTGTAGTTCAATTTCTTTTATGTGAGGGAAACTTGAAGTGTCTTGGAGAAAAGCTTGAAAAATCATATCCAACCCTTAAAAATAAACTGCAGGAAATCAGGGAAAAATTACCGGGATATGAAATTGACAGTGATAGTGTTGATAATGTACTTGATATGATTGAATCAGGAAAAATGGATTTAAAACAAGCATTAAATAAACTCAAAAGGAGGAAATAATGCGTATTTCAAAATTTGGAGTCATTCTTTTACTTGCCGGGATTCTTCTTATTATGTCAACATATAATATTTTCAACCTGGAATTATCAAGAGATTGGCCATGGATACTAATCATTGTGGGAATTTTAATAATTGTTGATTCAGGCAAATCTGCTATTCGTCGCAGAAGAGAAGATTCATCAATATCAAAAAGTGATAGACTTGAGCTACTTAACAAATTAAGTAAAAATGAAATTGATGTTGATGAGGTTATGAGAAAATTCAAATAAAAGGAGTGCTTAAAATGAGTGAACAAGTTGAACGCATACTTAATATGGTTAAAGATGGAAAAATAACACCAGAAGAAGCAGAAACATTGATTAATGCAATAAGCAAAAAATCAGAAGTCAATACGGGAAGTGGTTGTCATTTAAGAATAAAGGTCATTGAGACAAAAAGTAATGGACAGAAACCAACAGTTGTTAAAATAAATCTTCCCATTAAGGTTATCTCAATGCTTGCAAAATCTACTGGGAAAATCGGACTTGATCATGTTATAAAGCATGATAAAGTGAAGGAATCATTATCAAATTATGGACTCAAGACAGATGAGGATGGGAATATTACTGATATTGATGCTTTTATAAAAGCATTGGATGAATTATGTGCAAATGCACCTGTTGAACTTGTAGATATTGTTGAAACAGAAAACGAGAATGGAGAAAGCACTATTGTTAAAATCGTTGTTGAATAAAAAAGGGGCTTAAAGCCCCTTTTAAGAATAGAATTAATATTTAAATTACTATTCATTCATCATATTCTTTAACATATCCTCCATTCCGCTATTATCTACTTCAACTTTATCAATATCAAACATTTCATCATCAATGCCTTTATTAATAACAATTGAGATCATTTCTATTTCCAAACCCTCTTCATCTTCTGAATAGAATTCTGTTTTATAGGGTAATTTATAACCCTTATAAACATCTCTATAATCCTTGAATAGCATATATCCATTATCGCCATAAGAAATAGCTTTTTTAATGGTGTATTCAGATTTATCAACCCACACCTTTTCAAAACCATTATAATCATCACCTAATTCAGTAAATTTTAATATATAACAATCATTGCCATCAATCTTTTCTGATCCTTCTATAATTGCTTTTTCACCGAATTTATTCCACCAAAACATATCCATAATAGAATTATATTCATCTGCATCCGATTGATCTTCAATCTTCTGTTTTCCAACAAATGGCATATTTATCCACATATCTTTTCCATCATAAATAACAACAGTACTTATATTGCCCATTTGTATTTCATCAGTATCAATATCAACCAGCATATTAAATCTGAATTTCGTATTCTTTTTATACACAGTCATTTCAATGTCCAGATCCCCATCTTCATCACTAATAGTCATTTTATTAACCATTTCCATGTCTTTTACATCTGTTTCAAAATTCTCATATTTATCCTTCATTTTACCAATAATTTCATCACCAGTTTCAGCATAAACCGCCAGGCAGGCAAAAAACACAATAAAGCCAATCACAAATAATTTTTTCATTTTTTCTCCTTTTTACATTATACGATATTAACTTTCTATATGTTACATAATACAGTTATGCATATTTTTTTCAAGTATCTTAATTTTCCTCTTGACATTATATGAAAAATCATTATATTTTATTTAAGTTAGTAATTGCTAACATTATTATATCACTCTAACAAGGAGGATTTATGTTAAAATCTATTCTTACAGTTATGACTATTTTCCTGATATTCCTATTTACATCTGCGCAAGGAGTTATTATGGGTTATGTAACAGACAAACAAACAGGGGACAAGATTGAAGGAATAAATGTAATAATATCAAATACCGATAAAGGTGATTTGTCGGACTTCAATGGGTTTTTCATAATCAATGATATTTCATATGGCAGTTATAATATTGTGGCAAAGAGAATAGGATATATAGATGATACAATGAATGTTACAATCAATAGTAATAATATTATACCAATGAATTTTATTCTTCAACCAACATCCATAAAAATGGAAGGGATTGTGGTTACTGCAACAAAAAGCTCAAGGTATATAATGGATGTTCCAATAAGAACAGAAATAATTACCGAAAAGGCAATTATTGAAAAAAATGCACTAAACCTATATGATGCATTAACAGGAATACCGGGAATCATTGTTGAACAACAATGTCAATACTGCAATTTTTCTCAGATTAGATTGCAGGGGTTAGGTACAGATCATACGCAGATACTTATAGATAATATGCCTGTTTATTCAGGGCTTGCAAGCGTATATGGATTACAACAAATTGGAAGTGCTAACATTGATCATATAGAAATAGTAAAAGGAGCAGGATCTGCTCTATATGGAAGTAGTGCAATAGCAGGAGCAATAAATATTATTACAAAAAAACCATCAGACAAATACACTACAAATATTAATTTACAATATGGCAATAATAATAAATATAATGCCAATGTTAACACATCATTCAAATATAATAAAATTGCTGTACAATTTAATGTGCAAAAAAGTGGAGCAGATGCCATAGATGAGAGTAGTGAAAATGGTAATATTCCTGATGGTATTTCCGATATGGTAAAAGCAGATTTGACTAATTTATCTGCCAGGATTTACATATATGATATATCGAAAAATGATATATTGTCTATGGGAATTTCAAATATAAATGAATTAAGACAGGGCGGAACTCTCACAGATAATCTTTATTTAAATCCATTTTCCGAGGGAACAGAATATATTCAGACAAATAGATATACCCTTGACCTTATGTATAAAAAGCTTATTAATAAAAGTAATAATGTTAGTTTAATGATTTCAGGATCAAAACACTTAAGAAATGCAACCAATGATGCATTTCTTGGTGATTATATGGAAACACATAATGATTCATCCCCACCCATTGATGAATTTAGACCATATATTGCAAATGAGGATTTAATAGCTGTAACTTTTGATTATATGAATTCCTTCTTTAACAGACATAATCTTCTTATGGGGGTACAATATGTGTATAATGATTTGACAGAATCAGGCAAATATATAATTGTTGATGAAATGGATTCATTATATGGAATACCATATACATCTTCAAGCAATAAACACTCAAATGAAATTGGTTTATATATTCAAGATGAATATTCCATAAATAGATATTTAGAAGTTGTAGCTGGGATTAGATATGATATTCATAATTCAGAAGATAATTTTAGAGGTTCAAATCAAGTTGCAAGTAATACTTTTCCTGCTGTAGAATATTCAAAAAATGTCTATAATCCAAGAATAGCTGTTAAATTTACTCCTTTTAGAAATCTCTCTATAAGAACATCTTTTGGAACAGGATTTAAGGTACCTTATGGTTTTTCTGAGGATTTACATTTATGCAGTGGTTCACCGAGAGTTTGGAAAAGTGGAGATCTAAGACCCGAAAAATCAAAAAGTTTTAATCTTTCTATTGATTATGAAATCTTAAATAATATTACTACAAGTATAAATATATATAGAACAAATCTTGAAGATAAAACTGGATTTTCAGAAGCTGGGGATGATATAAAAAGTTTGGGATATACTTATGAATGGGTAAATATTGATAATGCATATGTTCAAGGAATAGAAACAGAATTGAACATTAATATTATTAAGGAACTTGCACTTAACTTAGATTTCACATATAGCAAAGGTCAATATGATAATGAAAGAGATGATTGGATTGGTACTGAATTTGCATCAATAAGTAAATATATACCACGCATTCCTAAATATGCAGGTAGAGCAGAATTAAAATTCATTTCAAATTGGTGCAATATTTTTGTAGAAGGAAATTATCATGGAACTATGTATATTGATTATTTTTCAGAAGATGGAAATCTCAATAAAATCAAGATCACTGAACCATATATATTGTTCAACACAAGAATTTCCAAGAAATTGTTTAATACATTTGAAGTATTTTGTGGATTAAAGAATATTACAGATTATATTCAACCGGAGAAGCATCTTGATGATGCTGCTTTTATGTATGCTCCCACATTTGGAAGAGAAATTTATGGAGGTATAAGACTCTCTATAAAATAATTTATCAATTGCATGATTTCTCAATTGAGAAATCATGCAATTAAATATATAAAATGATTAATAATTTTTTATAATTATGATACCACATACATTGACAATATTAGTAAAACAATTATAATTAGTTTCAATTAACAAAGTGAGGCGGATTGAATAAAATACAATTATCTGAATCATTGCAGGATTATCTTGAAGCAATATTTATTGTTCTTAAGGATAAACCAGTGTGCCGAATTACAGATATTCAAAAGATTATCACTGTTTCAAAACCATCTATTGTAAACGCTGCATCAATACTTAAAAATAAAGGTCTTATTAATCAACAAAAATACGGTTATATTACACTTACAGATAATGGTAAAAAAGAAGCAGGTTCTATATATTGTAAACATATTGCTATAAGGGAATTTCTAATAAATCTTTTTGATTTTGATAAAAAATCTGCCAATACTTTAGCATGTGAAATGGAACATCATTTTTGTAAAAAAACAGTTCAAATAATAAAGACAATGACAGAGAATATCAAGAAACACCCCAATCTGAAAAAAAGTTTATTAGAGGAGTGAATATGCAGTCATTAAATAATTCTATTCAGGATAGTGTTGTTCGTATTGTTTCAGTTTCAGGAGGACATGGATTTAGACAGAGAATGTCCGAACTTGGTATAATCCCAAATAGTTTTATAAAAATCATTAAAAATGATAATACCGGTCCAATAATTGTAATAGTGAAAAATGCCCGTATTGCCATTGGCAGAGGAATGGGAAAAAGAATTTTTTATGAACAAGAATAGAACAATTGCCATTTTAGGACAACCCAATTGCGGCAAATCAACTGTTTTTAATGCTATTACAGGAATGAAACAAACAACAGGTAATTGGCCTGGTGTTACAGTGGAAAGAAAAGAAGGAAAAATCAAAACAAAAAGCGGGCAGACAATAAGAATTATTGATCTACCCGGTGTTTATGGATTATCACCAATAACCAATGATGAGAGAATTACAAGAGATTATTTGCTTAATGAAGATATTGATCTTGTAATAAACATTATTGATGGAAATAATATGGAAAGAGGATTATTTCTTAACATTCAACTTTTAATGTTAAATATACCTGTTATTTTGGTGATTAATATGCAGGATATATGGACAAAAAAACAGATTGAATTAGATACTAAAAGATTAACATACCTATTAGGAACAAAGGTTATTCCTGTTTCAGGAAGAACCAAACATAATATTGATTATCTAAAAAATGAAATACTTCAGTTTTTTAGTACTGATTTTGAACTCCGAAAATCACATTTATCAATTCCTATTGATGATAAGATATATTCTCTTATAAAGAGTATTAGGTTAATTATTGATAGCAATAATAATTTCAAGGATAAATCTGAATTTTATTCATTGAAAATTATTGAAGGCAATAAAGATATTATAAATATAATTAAAAATAATTTTGACAAAAAATCAATTGATGAGATTCTTTCGCTTGCCAATACGATTGGTCAACCAACTAGTAGAACAACCAAAACCATTGAATGGATATTCTCAATTGCAAGAGGAATCACAGAAGAGGTAGTGGGAAAAAGCGAAATCAAACGCTATGATTGGACTGAGATTGCAGATCTGTTTTTCCTGAATAGATTTATTTCAATACCAATATTTTTTGGGATTATGTTTCTTCTTTTTACAGCTACATATTTTATGGGTAATTTTTTTGCATCAATACTTGAAAATCTATTTATCGGATTAAATAATATCCTTACTAATATAACAGGAAATACCTTTATTGATGCAATGATAACAGAAGGGATTATAGCCGGCGTTGGAAATGTTCTTGTCCTATTACCATACATATTTATTATGTTTATACTAATCCAGCTACTGGAAGATAGCGGATATATGGCAAGAGTAGCATTTATTATGGATAGATTCATGCATAAGATTGGTCTTCACGGTCGTTCGTTTATTCCAATTATTATGGGGTTCGGCTGTTCTGTTCCTGCTATTATGGCAACCCGCACACTTGAAACAAAAGCAAATCAATTAAAAACAATGCTAATAATTCCATTCATACCATGCTCGGCAAAACTTACAGTTATAGTTCTTCTTGGAAGTGCATTATTTTCAAAAAATGCTCCTTTTGTAATTTTTTTCCTTTATTTGATATCAATTATAATTGCAATTTTTTCAGGTTTCATTTTAAATAAAACACTTATTAAAGAAAAAAGCGAAGGAATGATAATGGAATTGCCTGATTATAGAATGCCTCAGATTAAAAACCTGTTTTTAAGAGCATGGATGCAATCAAAGGAATATCTATTAAAAGCAGGCACATTAATTTTTCTTATTTCTGTAATAATGTTTATTTTATCTTATTTCCCCACTAATGTGGATGGTGGTTCAATCAATTATATTGGTCGTTTTTTACATCCGATCTTTAAACCACTTGATTTTGATATTCCAATGACAATTTCATTAATAACTGGATTCTTTGCAAAAGAATCCATTATTGCAACACTTTCAGTACTTTATCATACCTCATCCGTACCGCTTTCGGAATTTGTATCTAATTCATGGCACACATTAACAGGTCTTGTTTATATGATATTTGTTATGATATATATTCCCTGTGTTGCAACCGCAGTAATTATTTATAAGGAATCACAATCAGTAAAATGGGTAATTTTTACAATAATTTATTCCATACTTTTGGCATATATTGTTAGTTTTGCATTTAAACTCATTCTTGGAGTGTTTTTATAATGATTAATATTACTAAACTTATTGAAAAAGAAAAGATTATTGATATGAAATCACTTATGCGCAAAACAGGACTGGATAGGGGTTTTCTACTTTATCTTATTCAACTTATTAATAAGCAGGGAAACAAACATATTACTATTCATAGCAATAGAATTTATGCCTCAAGCAGCAAATGTGCAGAATGCCCGTTTCACCAATAAAAAGCAAAATATAGCATTCCCCTTTTGGACTTACACTTTTCATTTATAATAAAGACACAATATTTCATAATTATATGGTCAGCTATTGAATTTCATCCTCCTTTCATTATTATAATATAAAAGGAGAATCAATGATATTAAGTGTAGAGAATTTGACAAAAAAATATGGTGATATAATTGCCGTGAACAATATTTCCTTCAATATTGACTCAGGTAAGATTTTCGGATTTATTGGTCCTAATGGTGCGGGGAAAACAACAACAATAAAGAGTATTGCCGGATTGATATCATTTGATAAAGGAAATATATCAGTTAATGATTGTAATATAATCAAAAAACCACAAAAGGCAAAATCAGTAATGGGATACATTCCTGACACTCCTTTTTTATATGATAAATTGACAGGAAGGGAATTCCTGTATTTTATTGCAAGAGTTTTTAAAATGAATAAAATTGAAATTAATTCAAGTATAGATAAATATGCTTCACTATTTGAATTTGAAGATTATATGGATTTGAAAACCGAGGACTATTCACATGGAATGAAACAACGAATAATCATTGCTTCTGCATTTATTCACGAACCAAAATTAATTCTTATTGATGAACCAATGGTAGGACTTGATCCAAAAATTGCCAAAATTGTTAAAGATACATTAAGAGAATATGCAAATAATGGAGGAAGCATTTTCCTTTCAACCCATACTTTATCCTTGGCTGAAGAAATTTGTGATGAAATTGGAATTATGAATAAAGGGAATATTGTTTATAAAGGAAATATCAGTAATTTAAAAAATAAATTGAAAAAAGATAATCTTGAGGATCTATTCCTTGAAATAACAAAAAATGAATAATCTCCTTTTTTTCAAATTAAAAATAATATTCAGACATCTATTTAATTTCAATTTTAAATCTATTATTCGTTTAATAACATATTTAAGTGTTATATTTCTTTTCCTTTTTGGTACATATTTTGTTTTTAATAAAATTTTTATATTTCTTCTAAAATATGAAGAAATTGGCTATGGTTTGATTTATCGCATTTTTTCAATGATGTTTTCAATGTTTTTTATCCTTCTTGTAATGAGTTCAATAATAAGCAGTATATCCACTTTTTTCAGAACAAAGGAATTGGAATTCCTCTTTGCAACTCCATTAAAAACCTCATCTTTATTTTTTGTTAAAATTTTTGAAAATGGTATTTATGCCTCCTGGGCAACTGCAATAATTTCATTTCCGTTAGTGATTGCTCTTGGTCACACCTTTAATGCAGGAGCAATGTTTTATGTATTATCTATTATGGATTTTTTAATATTAATTATTATTTCAACTTCTATTGGTCTTATTATTGTATTCCTTTTTTCAGAATATTTTTTACGCCATTCAATTGGTGGGGTTATTTTGATATTGGTACTCATTGTTATTTCAATTACATTAATGATTTTCTTTGGTAAATCACCTCAATTATTCAATATGCCGCAAACAGCAAATCTTACTGATATTAATAACTATGTTTCTTCATTAGAGGTAGAACAATTCAGGTTTTTACCATCAGGGCTTACTGCACAAATTATTTTTAACAGAATAAATGGAATAAACAGTATTAATCAATACATAACTATTCTGATTTATATTTTTATTACTTTCCCATTAATTATCCTATCAATGTTTATGTATAGAAAGAAATATCTTGCATTTGGTAAATCATTTATTAAAAAAACCATTAAAATAAAAAACAAAATGATTCCTAATAGGATTTTCAAGAATAGAATTATCCCGCTTTTAATTCAAAAGGATATTATTCTTTTTATGAGAAATCCATCTCAATGGGGACAATCACTCATTTTCTTAACATTACTCGCTTTTTACATTCTTTCACTTATCCGCAGTCCAATGTATTTCAAAACGCCTTTCTTTACATATATTATTGCTTTTGCAAACATGGGATTCTCTGCTTATATTTCTGCTACTCTATCTGTGCGGTTTATTTTCCCTCTAATTTCGCTCGAAGGTCGTTCTTATGATATAATAAAAATTAATATTGGTATAAGGGATTTCTTTATTTCAAAACTAATTTTTAATTTCATAGTTATTTTGTTACTTGGAGAAATGCTTGTAACCGGTACAAATCTTTTTCTAAATCTTGATTCTACAATTGTTTTTATTTCAACTATAGTTATTTTTATTCTATCAATAGGTATAACAATAATTAATATTGGGATTGGAGCCATATTTCCAGAATTTCATGAAAGCAATCCTTCGAAAATCGCTTCAGGATTTGGTGGAATAATTGCGGCAATCTTATCGCTTACCTATGTGGGTTTATCTCTTGGCGTACTTGCAACCCCTATAAGAATTTATTTTGAGTATCAATTTAATGGTCTTGAATTTAATTATATTTACTTTGTTATATCTATTTTAATAATTTTAATTTTAACAATAATTATATCTTTTATTGTTTTTCCGGTTGCCTTAAACAAATTAAAGAACCATTAAGGGACGACCGTCCCTAAAGTTTTCTTTATCCAGAAATATGCAATTGTTCCTGAGATAACATTGCATAAAGCAGCTGAAACAAAAATTCCCTTCATACCAAATAATCTTGAACCAATCAGAGCCAAAGGGATATATATAACAAACATTCTTAAAAATGTAATTAGTATAGCAGGATATGGTTTATTTATTGCATTAAATGAAGAACTGGATATAAGCATTATACCATAAAAACCAAAACTAATAGAAACAATATGTAAATATAAGGATGTTGTATTAATAACATTGGGATTACTATCAAATATCCCTGCAATCAACTTAGCCGTTAATAAAAATATTACAAATGAAAATAATCCATAAATCAGTGAAAAAATATGGCTATACTTTATGCTTTTACTTACTCTTTCAATTTTCTTTGCTCCGAAGTTCTGTCCGACAAATGGTACCATTCCTGATGATAAAGCATGAATAACAGATAATGCAAGCATCTCAATCTTAATAGCAATTCCAAAACCAGCAACAGCAACAGTGCCATATCCGGAAATAAGACGGGTGATAATTCCCATAGAAACAGGGATAATAAGATTTGTTGCACTTGCAGGAATCCCTATGTATAATACACTTCTCCATGAATTCATGATTTCCGATATTTTTGGTTTTGAAATTTCAACTAATTTTTCTCTTTTAATTAAGACAAAAAATGCTGCAATCATTGTAAAAAATCTTGATGATATTGTTGCAATTGCTGCTCCTTTTATTCCCAATGCCGGTATAAATCCAAAACCAAAAATCAAAAGCGGATCAAGTAAGGTATTTATGGAAATAGCTATAAGCATAATAATACTTGGTGTTTTTGTGTCTCCTGTTCCCCTTATTGCACTATTCCCTATCATTGGTATAAAAACAAAACCGGCTCCCAAGTACCATATAGACATATACGAAATTACTAATTCAAAAACATTGCCCTTTGCTCCCA
>CBDUZN010000050.1:0-11876 GCA_965371715.1 uncultured bacterium
TGACTTCATACCCTTGAGCAATATATTTTGCCCTATCTGCTTCCATTTTGGAAATTTCATCAATTAATTTTGAAATTGTAGGACTGGCTGTATTTACAATTCCAAGAGCTAATGATTTTTGTGCTTCATTAAGATTTTTACTCAGGATTTCCAATCGTTTAATATTAGTATTCAATTCTATTTTCTCTGCTTTATACTGTTGTTGGAATAAGGATAATGTGTTTACAAGTATATTTGTTTCTTCACTTAAAGCTACTACCTTAGTTTCTTCCTTATATTTCTTCAATCTATCCTCTGCATCATTCAAATCCCGTTTGATAGTAATAAGCTGATCCTCAAGGAATAAGCGTACTTCTGATAATTCACCTCTTGTCATAGATAAGTTGAGTTTATAATATTCTTCTGCAATTGTTTTTGCAATATAATAAGCGGCAAATGGTGATTTGTCTCTAAATGATATTGTTAAAATATCTGTATCCTTAATTGGTATAACTGAAAGATTTGATGAAACTATTCCAATTTTTCTATCAGATGATATTGTTTTGTTTTTAATATACAATGAATCAGGTGTATTATCACTCTCAAGTTCCTCAACAACCTTTATTATAAGAGATCGCGATTTCAACATCTCAATATGATTATTTATAATTGTATTTTTTGGAGTCAAATTTCTAAATGACAGTATCTGGGCATCATAATTATTCTGCTGGATCAATATAGTTGCATTTGCCTGATATATAGGATCCTGTAATTTCGTCATTACAATTATCCCAATAAGTATGGCAAGAAAAATTATTAGAAATAGATATTTGTTTGCAAATAATAAGTACCAATATTCCTTTAATTCTTTACCTTCGTTTTCAGAAAATCTATCATTCATACTTTTCTCCTTATAATTTAATTATGTTTGAATATTCAAATGCTTTAAAACCATTTCTTGTATCAAAAATCATTTTCGCATTATCTGCAAATAATTGATAATCAAAATTAGAATGATTAGTTAATAGTATTATTATATCATATGTTTTTATCATACTTTTCGTAATTTTTTTTCTTGATATTTTTCTTTTATTATAATTAATGAAAAAAGGCACATATGTATCTACATAATCTACTGTTGCACCTTCTTCTTTCAATAATTTATATATCTCAAGAGAAGGTGATTCTCTCAAATCATCAATATCTTTTTTATAAGCTATACCCATTAATAGTATTTTAGAACCATTAACTGATTTCTTATGTTTATTTAATAATTCGCCAATTTTACCAACTATAAAACGAGGCATATTAGAATTCACATCAGAAGATAGCTCAATGAATCTATTATAGTAATCATACATTTTGGCACGCCATGCAAGATACATCGGATCCAAAGGAATACAGTGACCTCCTATTCCCGGGCCCGGGAAAAATGGCATAAAACCAAATGGTTTAGTTGCCGCTGCATTAATAACATTCCAAATATCAATATTCATTCTATGGCACATAATTGCCAGTTCATTAACTAAACCAATATTAACTGCTCTAAATGTATTTTCAAGCAATTTAACCATTTCTGCTTCTTCCAGAGTATCAACTTTTACTATGTTTTCGATCACTTCAGAATATATTGCACAAGCGATTTCTGCATCCTTTTTTCCTAATCCACCAACAACCTTTGGTGTGTTTTTAGTATTATATTCCTTATTACCGGGGTCTACTCTTTCGGGAGAAAAAGCAATAAAAATATCCTTACTGAGAATAAAGCCTATATCCGAAATTCTATCTGCAATTAATTCTCTTGTTGTACCAGGATATGTTGTGGATTCCAAAACAATAAGCATATCTTTATGCAAATATTTCTCCATTGAATTTATTGCATTTGTTATATAGGATGTATCAGGATCTTTACTTTTCCTTAAAGGAGTTGGAACTGCAATAATTACAATGTCCACATTCTTGATAGCGGCATAATCAGTACTTGGTATTAACAATTTATTTTTTATAACTTCTTTTATATTAGATTTTTTTACATCAATAATATATGATTTTCCAGATTTCAGCATTTTCACCTTTTCTTCAAGCAAATCAATTCCATATACTTTATATCCTGATAAAGCATATTCAACAGAAAGAGGTAATCCTACATATCCTAAACCAATAACACCAATAGAAGCTTTCCTGTTTTTAATTTTTTCAAGTAACTTAGACATCGAACCTCCGATTATTTGATAAACCATTTATTTGATTTGTTAATTATTTCTCATTTTCAGTTAGTATCTTAGTAATTAAGTATTGCCATTCATAATCTATGTCAAGGCTATCAACATTATTCATATAATAAGGTTTCAAATCACAATTAGGGATTTTTCCAAAACTATTGAATTGTGAAACCTTAAAAATATAGATTGCTCCATTTTGAAAATAATACTTACCCTTGTTAATATCATTTAAATATCCGTATTCGTTTTCGATAAGCAAATTATTGATATTTGTAACAGAAATTACAGGTATATCTGTTTTATTGAAAATTCCAAATGCTTCTTTTATATGAATTGCTTTTCTTAAAGCAGATGTTGGCTGAAGTATAATTATTACATCATCATTTTTTAATTTCAAACGAAAAATCACATCCGCAATCAATTCATCAGTAGTTGATTCATCCAAACATAATGATTTATCTCGTTTTAATATTTCCACATTGTTTTTAATCCCTAATGGAAACATTTCCATTGTTTCAAAATCAGAAGTAACACAAATTCTATTAAATATTCCTGACTCCTCTGCATTTTTAACAGCTATTTCTATTAATGTTTCATTCCTGATTTTTAGTAGGTTTTTCCCAGGCAATCTTTTACTATCCTTTCTTGCAGGTATTACAGCAATATTATCCGAACATAATGTCATCACTATCCTCATCATTTTCAAATATTTGCTCTGAAATATTAGATTTATCTATTTGAATCTCTTCGAACTCCTTTTTCTTTTTCTGAATTACTTCATCTTCTCTTTTCCCTATATCACGGATTTCAGATTCTTTTGTTTTCAATGGTTTATCCTTTAATACATCATTTTCGAAACTTGTTGAAGATGATTCTTCTTTTAAAATTGAACCGATTTGTGTTTCAAGTTCTTTGTTTCTTTTAATAGATCTATTTCGTTCTTCCTCTAAGGTGCTTATTTTCTCAAGTAAATCTCTTCTTGAGTCATCAATACTTTCTTTCCCCTTAAAATCTACTTTCAATTTATTCAAATCACTTCTCATGTCCTGCGTTTTCTCTAGAATCAATTCTTTTTCTGTTTTTAAATTACTTACCTCTTTTACTAATTTATCTCTTGCTGATGTAGATTGTTCTAAATCATTATCTATTTTCTCTTTCTGATTAGCAAGATGCTTTTCTATCTGCTTTAATTTCACTAATTTCTGAGTGATTTCAGAAAGTTCTTTTCTCTTTTGCTCAAACTTCAGTTGATCATCAATAAAGCCGCCCTGAAATTGTTGTATTTTTGCAGTCATTTTCGCTAATTCACTTTTCTTGCCATCCAGGTCTCTGGAAATCACCTCATTCTCATTTCTTAGCAACTTTATTTTTTCTTCTCTACCCAATAATTCGCTATCCATCTTATTTCTGATATTTTCGATTTTTTCAAGCCCTACAACTGCCGCTAATTTACTTTCTTGCGTTTTCCTCATAAGAATGATTTCATCAAGTTTCATCTTTATTTTAAGTAACTGATTAATGCTGATTTTTGCATCAATTATTTGAGGTGTATCATCATTGATTACTTTGTATTCCTTGATATTTGGGAAATCATTCTCAATATGTTCAATCTTTTCATTATACTCAGCCAATTTCTGCTTCTTTTCTTCAATATTAGTCTCAGCATTGATTATTTGTTCCTTATATTGTTGTAAAGAAATTTTCAAAGCATCTTCTTCATCACGAATGCTATTAATATATTTATCGCTATCTTCCATTTGTTTATCTAAATTAACCAATAGTGATTTTTTTTCTTCAATTTTATTGCCAACATCAATCGCTTCTTTTTCTTTTAATGTTAACCATTTTTCTAAATCAGATTTGTCTTTACTTAAATTCTCAATATTAAGCGTAACTTCCTTTTCATCACTCCTTAATTTATCCCTTTCTTTTTCCATATCTTCAACTTCATTTGATACCTTTTTCATTCGGTCCTGAATTTCTTTATCTAAATTATTCTTTCGTTTCTGAACATCTTCAAGCTCTTTATATATAGTGTCAAGTTTCTTTTGCTGAGATGAAATCTCTTCTTCAGTTATTTTTAATTCTATTTCCTTCTCCTGAAGCGAATTTTCAAATTTAATGATTTTTGAGTTAATTTCTTCTTCCTTCTCATTAAATTCACCCTGCGTATTTGCCATCTTAGCTTCAAGTATATCAAATGCTTTTTGTTTATCTTCTATCTCTTTAATCAATACTTTCCTTTCCTGTTCTTTTCCATTGAAGTGTTCAAGTATCATTTCAGCATTTGCTTTTAAGTCTTCTAATTCCTTATTGTCATCTTTCATTCTCTCAGCAATAATATCTCTATTCTTTTTTATACCAATTACTTCACTGTCAAGGGTTTCCTTCTGTTCTTTTAGTCCTTTTATTTCATTCAATATTTTTTTATGTGTATTATTGAATTTATTTATTTCTTTATTCAGTTTACTATATTCAGTATTTACAGTTTCAAATTTTTGTTCGATTTTGTGAAGAGTATTTCCCTTTTCTTCTATCTCATTTGATATAGTTTTACGCTTCTTTTCAATTCCTTTTAACTCAGTATTAATATCTTCATGCTTTTGTTCAGCTGTTTTAAGCAATTTGTTTTTCTTATCTAATTCAGCACTAATGTCTGTTAATCTTTTTTCCTTTTTAGATAATGTATTACTTTTTTCTTCAAGATCTTTTAGAGTTTTATCTTTCTTGTTCTTTACATTATCAAAATCTACTTTCAATTTATTAAGTTTTTCTTTTATTTCATTATGCTCGGTTTTTTGCTTTTTAGTTTCACTATTGAGATTTGAGACCTCATCCTCCAATTTCATTTTCTCTGATTTTAATCCTGTAAGGTCTCTCTTTAATTCGCTAATCTCTTCAGAAAGATCTAATTCTTCATTTAATGATTTTCCCATACCCTGTTCAAGATTATCCAGAATTTTTCTTTTATCATTTACGCGTGTTTCAATATTTTTCAGGTCAGTTTCAAAACTCTTATTCTTTTCTGCAAATTTATTTTGATTCTTTTCTAATATAATAAGATCTTTCTCATAATTACTTTTTTTAGATTTGTATTTGTTGAGTTCTGTCAATATTGTTTTTGATTCGCCTTTAATACTATTGATATTACCTTTAATGTCATTTAATTCATCCTGCTTTTGGGAAAACTCTCTATCTTTTTCAATTATATCCTTTTTGAGTTTTTGAAGTTTATTGTTAGATACGCTGCTCTCATTAACCAGTTCATTCTTTCCTTTGATAAGATCATTTATTTCAGATTCATATGTGATTTTTAAATTTTTAATTTCATCCAATTCTTTTTTTAGATTCTTTATCTCTGTCTGCATATCCGATAATGTCTCATTCTCTTTTAATCTGACATTATCCAATGTGTTTTTTACACCATCATATTCATCTTTAATTTTAATAAGTTGCTTTTCTTCTTTTTGAATATCCAAGGAAACACTATCCAATTTCTTTCTGTTTGCTTCAATTTTCTCTTTAACTGCTTTTTCTTCCTGCGCTTTCTCCATAATTTTCATTATTAGTCTATTTAATTCATCTTCCTTTTCTTTCATGGAAGAATCAATTTCCTGTTTTGATTTCAATACCGATTCTGACTTATATTCTTTTCTATCAACAATTTTTTCAGATGCTTTTTCATTCTTTAAATTTTCCTCTACAAGATTTTCTTCCTTCCCTTTCTTTAATTCTTTAATGGATTCATCCATTTGTTCCAAAAGGTCAGCCCCAACATTCTCACTTTCGTGTGATTCTTCTGTTTTGTTAATATCATCTTTATCTTCATAAATTTGCATCATTATGTCTTGTAGTAAAGAGTCATCTTTAATATCGTTTTCACTTTTCTTATCTATAATTTTCTTCTCTTTTATTTTTATTTCTTCTGCTTTTTCTCTTTCAATCCTTTCCCTTTCTAATTTTTCTTTATTTAACTTCTCTTTTTCTACTTTTATCTTTTCAGCCCTCTCCGTTCCTCTCTTTTCTTTTTCTAATCTTTCTCTTTCTGCCTCTTCTTTATCTTTCTTCTCTATCCTCTCTTTCTCTTTGTTTTCTTTCTCAATTCTTTCTTTTTCTGCCTTTTCCTTTTCAAATTTTTCTTTCTTTAATCTATCCTGCTCCGCTTTTGCTTTTTCTATTTTATCTTTTTCTGCCTTATCTTTCTCTGCCTTCTCTTTCTCTGCTTTTTCCTTCTCTACCTTTTCTTTATCTAACTTTTCCTTTTCTGCCTTTTCATCTTCTTCTCTTTCTTTTGCAATTACATCCATTGTATCTACTATGGATGCTAAATCATTTTCCATTTCATCACCAATATTATTTTCATTTTCATCTACTATATCAAAACTATCAAGCATATCAGATAAACCATCTGATAGAGAAATTCCATTTTCAATAGATTTGCTTTCTTCTGCCATCCCTCTTAATACTTTCAATTTATCTTTTTTTGATTGAACATCTTTTTGATCAATCACCATCTTTTGTCTCTCTTTTTTCTTTAATACTCTTTTTTTATTCCTACTCTTTTTTTCGCTTTGATTTTTATTATCTTTTTCACTATTTCTATTTTTAAAAAACATATCACTTCCCCTTTAATTCCTTGGGTGATATTTGTCATAAGTTTCACGCAAATAACGAGTATTGATATGTGTGTAGATTTCAGTTGTTAAAATACTTGAATGCCCAAGCATTTCCTGCACACTCCTTAGATCAGCCCCTCCTTCAAGAAGATGGGTTGCAAATGAATGTCTGAATGTATGAGGATGAATATCTTTATTAATTCCTGCTTTAATAGAATATTTTTTCACAATATTCCAAATACCCATTCTTGATAATTTACCTCCCAATCTATTTAAAAACACAAAAGGTGTTTGTTCTTTTACAAAATGTATTCTTGATTTTGAAATATAATCATTAATGGCATTTATAGCATGTTTACCTATTGGTACAATTCTTTCCTTCAATCTTTTACCGGTAATTCTAATAAAGCCATTTTCCCAGTCAATACAATTCAATTCCAAATTACAAAGTTCGGATACTCTAAGTCCGCAAGCATACATAACTTCCAGTATTGCACGATCTCTAATTCCATAAGAATCATTATTAGCACAATTAATTACATTCATAATCTCTTCTTTTGAGAGTACATAAGGAATCTTTTTTATGGATTTTGGTGCACTAATATTCTCAGCTGGATTATAATCCATTAAATCCTCGGTTAATAAAAATAAATAATAATTCTTTATTGAAGATAATTTTCTTCCAATAGATTTTGATGTTAAATGTGATTTTTTCAATTCCAGAATATAATGTTCAATATCACCACTAAGAAGTTTTTTAATATTATCATGCTTAATTGAAAAATATTCTGCAAATTGAATAACATCAGATAGATAGCATTCTGTAGTTCCTTTAGCACAATTTCTATCCGTTAAAAGAAATGATCTGTAATATTTCATTTCGGTTTTCAGTTGTTCAGATAACAAATGAATCTCCTCTTTCCGGAATTTCAACATTCTGATATCCCTCTTCATTTAGTGTTTCCTTGAATGCATCCTGCTGACTTGATTCTCCATGAATAAGGAAAATACGCTTTGGCTCACATTCTTTAATATGCTCAATCAAATCATTTTTATCTGCATGAGCAGAATATTCAGTCATAGAATGCACTTCTGCATTTACACTATATTCTTCACCAAATATTTTTACCGTCTCATGTTTTTCAAGTATTCTTCTTCCTAAAGTATGTTGAGCCATAAATCCTGTGATGATTATTGAATTATTTGCATTTGATATATTGTTTTTCAAATGATGAAGGATTCTACCGGCTTCACACATCCCACTTGCCGATATAATCATATGACTATTTGTTTTATCATTCAATGCTTTTGATTCTTGTACATTTTCCGTGAATTTAAGCCTATCAAAATTAAATACATTTTTATTTTGATTGAATATTTCCATTGTTTCCTTATCATAACATTCAGGATGATTTCTAAATATTCCAGTTACTTTTGAACTAAGAGGTGAATCTACATAAATTTCAATTTTTGGAATACTACCCTCATTCTCTAATTTGAATATATCATATAGGATTTCCTGAGTACGGCCCACTGAAAAAGCAGGAACAATTATTCTGCCATTTCTTTTTACTGTTCTTAATATTTTATCCCTGAGTTCGTCCTCGGAATTCTGAATATCTTTATGCACACGATCCCCATAGGTAGTCTCAGTAATAAGTACATCTACATTTTCTACTGTATCCGGATCCCTGATTATTGGCAAATGATCTCTTCCCAAATCACCTGTGAAAAGTATTGTTTTATCCTTATACTCAAAAATTACCTGTGCAGAACCCAATATATGGCCGGCTTCAATAAATGTGAAATTAAGGTCATTATCAATTTCAACATTACTATAGTAATTAATAGGACGAAAATATTGTACTGATTCTTCAGCATCTTTAGCAGTATATAGTGCTTCCTTTAATGGTTCACCTCTTTTTGCTAACTTCTTATTTAAATACTCAATATCCTTTTCATGTATATGTCCGCTATCCCGCAACATAACATCCATTAAATCACAGGTAGCATGTGTTGCATGAATTACTCCATTAAAGCCTTGTTTAACTAGATTAGGAATATTTCCACTATGATCAATATGTGCATGTGATACTATAAGCATATCAATATCAGCAGGCTTAAATGGAAAATTCCTGTTTATTTCTTCTGAAACAGATCTTTTTCCCTGATAAAGCCCACATTCCACAAGAATCCTTTTCTTATTATGTTCAATAAGAAACATTGATCCTGTTACTGTTCGCGTTGCTCCATAAAATGTGATTTTCATTTATTCTCCTAATAAGTATAAAAAAACTGTTGAACTATTTTATCAAATTCCAATTTACTACCCATTTCCCCATGACCAGGGAAAATTATGTTTTCAAATTTCAATTTTAGATAAAATGTTTTTAATGTATTAATAATTGCATCAATATTTCCACCAGGTAAATCCGTTCTTCCAATCCCTTGCTTGAATATCAAATCACCTGTAAAAACCATATCATTCATTGATATAGAAATACTACCCTGAGTATGTCCGGGAGTTTCATAAATCCTTAGTTTTACATTATCCAATTCAATAATCTTACATTCAAAAAGCAAAATATCAGCTATTGGTGACCTATATTCTCCTGCCATAAACCCCGACATATTGAGTCCTGGATCAGTGAGGAAATCTTTATCCAAAGGATGTATACAAATAGGTATATCATATTTATCTTTAATAAATTTATTCCCGGAAATATGATCATAATGTCCATGGGTATTAATAATGTAAATTGGTTCCAATTTCTTTGATTTTATTATATTGCATATCTTTTCTCCATCTGCAGGATCAATAATCACTGCCTTATTACTAATAAGTGACTGAATAATATATGTATTAGTACCAAAGTCACCATTACTTATTAATGAAATATCAGCATTCATATTATAATTTTTCATATCTAAGAATTTTACCATATTATTAATATAATTCAAGACTTAATAAGGGTATTTTACTAAAATCCCTCTTTGCAAATAATATCCACTATTCTCTCAGATGTTTTTCCATCCCATAATTCAATTCCACTACATGTCTTCTCATTGTCAGACAATATTGATTCAAGTGCATTCTTGTCGGGTTCTATAAGCATATTTGTACCATTTGTTATTGTAATCGGTCTTTCAGTATTTTTTCTTAGAGTATAACATGGGATATTTAGAAATGTTGTTTCTTCCTGAATACCACCGGAATCCGTTATCACGGATTTTGCATTCTTTATGAACGCAATGGACTTTAAATAGGATACCGGTTGAATTAGAATAATATTGTCAGATAAACTGTTTTTCAGATTAAAATGTTCAAGCATTTTTTCTGTTCTCGGGTGTATTGGAATTATAATGGGATAATGTTCACTGATCTTATTTGTAAAAGCAATAATGGATTTTAATCTATCTTTATTGTCCACATTATATGGTCTATGTAATGTCATGTAAATATATTTTCTATTTGTAATATTATAATCGGACAAATCATAATCTTCAATGATTTTAATATGCTTCTTTAATGTATCAATCATAATATTACCTGCAAGAAATACATTTTTTACATGTCCTTCTCTTTTAAGATTATCTACAGCACCTCTATCAGGCGCAAAAAGATAATCGGCAATAGAATCCGTTGCAAGACGATTGATTTCCTCAGGCATGTTTCTATCATAACTGCGTAAGCCAGCTTCCACATGTGCTGTTTTGATATGCAATTTTGCAGCAGTTATTACACTTGCAACAGTTGAATTTACATCACCAAACACAATAACCAGATCACATTTCTCTTTATATAGAAGTTCTTCATATTTTTGCATTATCATTCCTGTTTGCACTGCATGAGAGGAAGAACCTACATTCAGATTTATATCCTCTTTTGGTATATTTAAGTCTTTAAAGAAAATATCAGACATTTTTTCATCATAATGCTGTCCCGTGTGAATAAGCCTTAACGAGAATCCATTTTTTTTCAAAACATCATATAACACCGCGCATTTCACAAAATTCGGTCTTGCTCCAACAATTAAATCAATTTTTTTGTTTTGCATTAATTCCTACCCAGTCATAAAGTGAATTATTTAATGTATCAGTTATAATTATTAAGGAATCATACTTCCCCATAATCATTATACTGTTTTCTTTTAATGGTTTAATAATAGAATAATTAATAACATATTCATTGTGTATAAAATAAACACCAATACCATCTGATATATTTTCAACACGATTATCCGGGAAGAATTGAAATTCAAATAGTGTGTTTTCTACATTTCTAAATACTATTGTATCCGGAATAATTAAAGGAATTATCGGATCTCTATCCCATATTTCAATTTTGTTTCTATTGTCATTCATTAATTCAGGAATATTTTTTAGATATATATATGTACGATAAGTAAAGATATCTGATCTTACAATTGAAAATGGCAAACAACCAAATTCATCAGCATAAAATCCGCATCTTCCCTTTTTTGAATATGTTGATAATAATGGTGTACTTATAGAATCGGTAGATATATGATAAAGATGCGGTTTAATGTATTCATTTATTTCCCATGCAGCCATACCATTAGGTATTACAATAATTGAACTATCAGGTAATTCTGCTTTACTATTTATAAGCATTTCGCCATTCATCTCTTCCATTCTCACTCTAAAAGCCCATTCTCCAATGTAAAATAATGGTTTATTATTACTGGTGACATTTATATTATATAATGAATTTGTAAATGTCATATCAGAATAAAGTAATAAAACCGATAATGCAATATTAAATATTATACCAATATATAAATACTTTTTTCCCATTCCATCTCCAATAATAATTATTATTGGTAAAATAATTATTAAAAGATATCTGGAAATTATCATAGGAAAAAATATCACCGAAATTATTGCAAATACTCCATAAATAGTATAAATAAATGGAAATTTATTTTCTTTCATCAATATTTTGATAGCAGTAAAAACACCATTTCCAGTAAGAATTATAAAGATCAGCATTGTAGCTAATGGATAACCTGAATAACTATAATAGAACACAATACCC
>CBDUZN010000051.1:0-11823 GCA_965371715.1 uncultured bacterium
TATTATATCATATTTTTTAAATTATTGCAACCTTATTTATAGAACATTATACTAGGTGGGTCTAAGGACGATGGTCGCAGACGCGCTGTGGTGGGTCGCAGATTCGCCTGTGGAGAATTGTAAATTTGTAATTTCTTGTAAGCATATGGAATTATATAAGTTAGATGGCATCAAGATTATAGAATTCGAGATTTCTTTCTACTTGCCTTGATCCTTCTGTTTGAACTGTTCGGAAATTCCGAACAGTTGTATTCACCTGCAATTCTCCTTCAGAGTATATTTTATTGAGATGCTCACTAATTGTTGCTTTTGATTTTTTAAAAAGTTTCCCAATTGCTTTTTGAGTCAACCAAATTGTTTCATCCTTTAAAAAGACATCTATTTTTATTTCACCATCATTTCCGGTGTAGAGAAGAAAATTTGATTGATTATCAGGCAGATTTTTTTTATTCATATACCTCTATTTTTATTTCACATTGGTTAAGCAATTTGTCATACTCCATTAAAGAATTATATATTATTCTATTGGATTTTTCAAGACAGAAATTATTAATACGCTGGTTTTGAAGAAGTCAATGGTCAATGGTGAAGATCCTTCGACCACTTCGACAAGATAAGAAAGCACATCACGATGTGCCCCTACGGGCGGGGAAGAAAATACCCTTCGATGATACTCAGGGCAGGCTGGATTCCGCATTCCACCCAGGCGGACTTTCAGCAGTGCGGCATGACATGGAAAAAAAGAAAAGAAGATGAGATCCTTCAAGGGTGGAGCGAGGAGATTTTTCAGGATGACCACGGAGGGGTCGGGGGTTACCTCTTTTATTCTCTAATCCAATTCGGGGATTTTTTCAATTAACTTGTTCCAATCATTATATAATTTTTCAAGTAATAGTGTGATCTCTCTTTCCCTTTTTCTGTTTTTCCTCACATTTTCAGAATCCCTTTTATATATATTTGCATCTGTCAGCATTTCAAATATTTCATCCCTTTCATTCTCTAATTTTGAGATTTGTTCTTCAATACCTTTAATTTTTTTATTGATCTCAATTCGCTTATTAACTATTTGCTGTCTATTCTTTTTTCTAATTGGCTTATTAGCGGAAGAAAAGCTCTTTTCTTCATAATCAACAATTAGATTTTTCTGATATGATATATAGTCTTTGTAGTTCCCAAAATGGATATGCAGTTTGCCATTATTAATTTCCCACATTTCATCACTTTTAACGGACTTTAATAAATATTCATTATGTGAAACAATAATAAATCCCGTCTTTAATCCTTCAAGCCATTTAATGAATATATCTATTGTATCAATATCAAGATAATTTGTTGGTTCATCAAGTATTATATAATTAAATTTTGATATAAAAAGTTTGGTTAAATATAATCTTATCTTTTCTCCCCCTGAAAGCACTCTGATCCTTTTATCATAGTCATCTTCTCCAAACATCATCATACCAAGAAGTGTTTTTGCTCTATATTCACTTGGTTCATCATTCTGAATAAAGCTAAGCACTGATTCATTCCCCGGTAATTTTGAAATACTGTCAAAATCAAAATAAAGTAATTTCAAAGATTCATTGTATTTTATATCACCATTATATTTCTCATCATTACCTGCAAGAATTCTCACAAGTGTTGATTTGCCTACTCCATTTCTACCAATAAGAAAAATCTTTTTTATCGGATTAATATCAATCTCAACATCTCTTAGCACATTTGTCTTATCATAACTCTTATCTATAACTGTTCCATTGATTCCTGTTTTTGATTTTAACATTTCAACATTACTATAATTAAATCTTGCATCCTTTTCTCTGACAATATGTATATTGCTAATTCTTTTTCTAACCTTAGCCAATATCTTCTCTCTTGATTGCGCCATTACCACTTTACTTTCCTTTGCTTTCCATTTACTGATAAATGCAATAAGCTGCTTTTCTTGTTCAAGTAAATTGCTTAATTCCTGTTTTTCCTTTTCAATGATTTTTTCTTTTTCAATCTTATAAAATGAATAATTGCCCTTAAATTTATTAAGTTTTTGATTGCTGACCTCTATTGTTCTTGTACACAATGTGTCAAGGAATTGTCTGTCATGTGATACAATAATAGCATTTTTCTTTGAATTAAGCAAATACTGTTCAAGCCATTTAATTGATGGAAGGTCAAGATGATTGGTGGGTTCATCAAGAAGAAGCATATTATTATCTTCAAGCAGCAATTTTGTTAATAATAATCTCATCCTGTATCCATAGGAAAGTTCTTTAACCTGCTTATCTATGTGCTTTGAAAAACCAAGGAATATCAGCATCTTTTTCGCTCTTTCAGGAAGAGAATAACCGGCATTATGTCTAAAGTTTTCTTCATATATTGCAATATTATTTAGCATTGTATTACTTGGTTTTTCAATATGTTTTATCTGTTCTAATAGTTCAGTATATTTATTATAATAATCAATTTCCTTTAATACAAATTCAACCGGTTTTAATGGAGAATCCTCAATATCCATTTCCTGTCTCAAATAGCCTATTCTTGTATCTGCCGATAAAACAATTTCACCACTGTCTTTTTCACTATTATTAGTTATAATATTAAATAGTGTTGTTTTGCCACTTCCATTTCTTCCTACAAGCGCTGTTTTCCCATTCTCAAATACAATTCCTGCTTCATCAAACAATACTCTTATGCCATGTGATAGAGTGAGGGAATTAACTGTTATCATTTAAATATATTAAATTGAGTAATATTGGTTATAAGATAAATTTCAAGAATAATACTTTCTACAAAATATATTATTCTATAAGCAGTTCTAAATGTTAAAGCATATCTAAAAGAAAATTTCTTCATCAGATGAATAAATTTAAACAAATGAATAATTGCTCCGGGAATATAGATCAGTGAAATCCAGATAGGCAGTATTTTATATATGCCTAAAAACACAAAATATATTGGAGCAATAACAAACAAAATTGTTGAAATAGTGAATGTAAAGAATGGTCCTTTTCTCACTGCCAATGTATTTATTTTTGTTTCTTTGTCAACCTGATAATCAATAGTCATATGATTAAGATGTCCAGCAATTTCCGTTAGTCCGAAGAATACTGCAAATATCACACATCTGTAATCAAGAAAACCATTCAAATAGCATCCGACAAGAACAAGAAAAGGCATTGTCAACATATCAAAAATATATGGTAGAAATCTTCCTTTTTTAAGCATAACAACAGGATGAGTGTACATTGCCCAGATAATCATAAGTAGAATAAGGAAAAAGGAAAGGCGCAAATCAACCATAAGTGAAAATGCTATACTAAGAATGAAAAAAACAACTGATATCCAGAAAATATATATTTTATTTACTCCCTTGAATTTTTTATCAAATTTCTTATTGCTATCCTTTATATCCTCATCAAATGTTGCATAATTATTATAACTAAGTACCTGACATAAAAATGAAATAATAGCTAATAATCCAAATACCGCTCTTAATGAAAGATTGAATGTGCCTGATAAATATGCTGAAAATGAATAACCTGCAATTGTCATTGCAAAATGCTGTGCTGTTTCAAAAGGTCTTATTGCATATATAAATGACCGCACATAATCCTTTAATTTAATCATCCTTTATCATTCCTTCGGCAACAAGGGTGCCGGAGATTGCTGCACCAACAATACCACGGGATTTTCCCGCACCATCACCTGCAACAAAAATATTCTTTATACTTGTTTCTAAAAATTTATTTGTTTTATATTTAAATGAATAAAATTTAATTTCAGGGGCATATAGTAAATTTTCTTCTTTAAGAATTGTATTATCAAAAATCTTATTAAGTTTAATAAGTGCCTCTTTTAATGATTTAATAATCTTATATGGATAAGCCATTCTAATATCGCCTGGAGAAACCAATTTGCCTGGCTCTAATGTGGGTTTTACCTTATTAAACCATCTATTTGCATCATAAAAAGTATCCAACTTGCTTCTCTTTTCATCCAGAAAATCACCTACCCTCTGAACAATGGGTTTGCCATTACCCAAAATATTTGTTGCAGATGCAAAGAGGCGTCCAAAAAGAAATGGATCAGTAAGTGGTTCTGTTAATTCTATTGTATTAAGTAATGCAAAATTTGTATTTTCCGTTTTTATTTTCTTCAGGGCATCACCATTTATAAGTTTAAATTCATCATACTGTTCTATACGAATGCGTCCTCCTGGATTGGTGCAAAATGTTCTTACAGGTGTATTGTATTTTGTTTTAATTATAAATTTGGGATCATAGAGAAAATCTGTAATAGGATAATTTTCCCTTTTTAATTCAATCCGGATTCCCACATCAATTCTTTTACCATTACTGTAAACAATACCAATCTCTTTTGAAATATCCCTTAACCATTTTGAACCGCTTCTACCTGGTGCTATGAGCAATTTATTGCATTGCACTTTTTTGGTTTCAGAAATTAGCGTAATATCATCTCCACTTACAATTTTCTTAATTTTTTCATCAAGTATAAATTCACATCCATTTTCTTCAAGAAAGAATCGGATTTTCTTAATTATCTTTTTTGACATATCCGTACCAATATGTCTCTGCTTTGCAGGGATTAGTTCTGCATCATTTCTTTTTGCCCTATCAATCCATTCCTGATACATTGCCGGATTTGTACCAAATAGTTCAATAGGAGCACCGAATTGTATAAATACATTATCAATATCATTAATATACTTTTCTGCCTTTTTTTTGCTTAATTGTAATTCTTCAAGATCCATACCAATTTTAGTACTTAGATTTAATTTGCAATCATTCAGTAATCCACCTGATGGAAATTTGTTTGCATCAATAATAAGAATATCATTATATCCTTCTTTTACCAATTTATATGCACAGAAAAGACCTGCAGGTCCTGAACCAATAATTATTATTTTATAATGCTTCTTCATATACTTGCCTTATATACTGTTTACTGAATTCAATATTCCGTCTTGATGCAATACTTTTTACATTTTCAATCATTTCATCACTAATAGCATTGATTCCCTGTTCCTCTAATCTGACAGGAGAGCCAATACTGCTGAAAAAATTCTCCAATGCATATATTACATTATTAGCATTATCAAAGTCATTATCAAACACCTCTTTACCAAATAGCATTATTCTATCTTCCAATCTATCTTTGTTTATCCTAAGCCATGCGGGAATAATAATTGAAAGTGAGGCACCATGCGACATATTGAAAAATGCACTAAGTGTGTGACCAAACATATGGTTCTCAAATCTGTATTTGCCAATGCCTGCAGTTAAAAGTCCATTAAGCGCAAGTGTTGATGCCCACATTATATCTGTTCTTGCTTTCAAGTTATCCGGTTCATTTAAAACAATATTAATTGCATCCATTACAGTTCTTACAATTGTAAACACAAAACCATTCTGAATTGGTGTAGCATTATCATCTTTTGTAAAATATCCCTCAATAGCATGAGCAATAATATCTGCCGCAGAATATGCACTGTAATTCAAAGGAACAGATACAGTTAATTTAGGATCCAAAATAGAAAATTTCGGATACATTAAAGGATGTCCTATACCAACCTTTTCATTGATTTTATGATTGGTAAGAACTGATATAGGATTCATTTCAGAACCTGTTGCTGCAATTGTTAGTACCACTCCAATAGGTAATGCTTTTATCGGTTTTTCTTTGCCTGAATAAAAATCCCATACATCACCATCATATTGACTGCCAATTGAAATTGCCTTTGCAGAATCTATTACAGAACCACCTCCGGCAGCTAATATAAAAGAACATTTCTTTTTCTTTACAAGTTCAATCCCTTCATATATCTTTGATATTCCCGGATTTGATTCAATGTTTTCAAGAATTGTAATATTGCTGCCTTTAAGCAGCTCTAATATTCTATCAAGAATACCATTCTGTTTAATACTACCCTTTCCAATAACAAGAAGTATATTCTCTGAATATTCTGAAATTATATTATTAAGCTTATTTAATGAATCTGTACCAAATACAATTTTCACCGGATTATAATAAGTAAAACTATGCATTTTATTCTCCTTTAACATATTTTATATTAATGGAAGAAATATTCAAGTCAAGGGAAACGATATTCTGATAATGAGCAAATTATAATTAACAAGAAACAACTATGCAAGATGATAAAATGAATCATAAACAGAAAGAAATACCATTTCTTTTTATTGTAGATTTTTAAAAAGATGAAAAGTAATTTGATGCAGTAACAACAAAAACCTGATAATTACCATTCCTGGTTTTCTGATAAGTATTCTTTTTATTTACTAATTGAATTGCCGGAATTTTCAATATATTTTGATAATAAAGAAGATTCTTTGATACTGAAATGTCATTATATTTTGCTTCAATTAATATTATAGGTATTCTATTTTCACATATTATAAAATCTACTTCCAGTTTATCTTTATTTCTGATATAATTTAATGAAAAGTTTCCACTCCCTGAATTGTTTAGAAAATATATTAATCTTAAAAGTTCTATAGCGATAATGTTTTCAAATTTTTTACTTTTATTTTCAATTATTCCGTAATTATATAAATATATCTTTTTTTCTTTAATAATTGCTCTACTTATTTTTTTACTCCAAGGAGAAATACTAAATATTAAATAAACATTTTCAAACAATAATAACCACTTTTTTATTGTATCAAAAGAAACTTGTAAATCTCTTGATACAGAATTTACTGATAAAGGATTTCCAACTTTTATAGGCAATAATGAATATAATAATTCTATAATGTTAAGATTTCTTACACTGGAAAAACTTGATATTTCTTCTCTAATAATTTGTTTACTATATACTTCAGTCCATTTTAGGTAAAAATCTTTTTTTCCTTTTATAAATGGTTCAGGGAATCCTGAGCATTCAGATAAATTTTCCCATATTTTATCATGACTTTTTTGGTTCACAATAATTTCAGGTAACCAAAAATTCTTCTTATAGAATAAGAATTTCTTTTTTGAACATATTTCAGACATTGTAAAAGGAAAAAGATTCATATAAAAATATCTGCCTGCAAGAGAGTCCTGTCCTTTATGAGTAATATTCAATTTGCCACTGCCTGTTATAATAAAATTATAATCATCATGAAATTCATCATATATGCCCTTTATATAATTTTTCCAATTAACAAATTTATGTAATTCATCAAATATAATTAATGGTTTTGTATTATCTTTTAGATTAATTTTTTGAAAAAACAATGGATTTTCAATTATTTTCTTTTTGTTTAATATAAAATCATAATTGAAATATTCTGTATTTGAAAATAAATTCATTATTTGTTTTGAAAAAGTAGTTTTTCCGGTTTGTCTTGCCCCTGCAATGAGAATTAATGATTTATCTTTATTTAATTCTTTCCATAAATTTTCGTATTGTTTTCTTTTCTTCATATTTAATATATTAAAGTAAACTCGGAAAAAGTCAAGACTATTTCCGAGTTTACTGAGAGTTGAAAAGTGTGGTTATATCATTTTATAAAACCGTTTTTCTTGACAAATCAGTGTTCTTGTTCTATATTTTATACATGATTAAAAAGAATGTAATTATTGCTATAATGATATTATTAATTATTATTCCATTGTTCTCTGATGTGAGCAAATTTAAGATACATGAACAATCATTAGATACAATTACTTCTGAAGAAGAGACAGAGGTAGATTATGATTCTCAGGATTATGAAATTGGTTATGAAGATGGGATTGAATATTATAAAGAATTAGCAAAGAATCGTTCATGTTTAACTAATTATCTTAATAATTTATTTCGCAGAACAGGAAAATTACCCGATTATGCATTAAAACGCAATCTAAATTATAGAACAGGATTTGAAGATGGATATAGAGATACAAATAAATTTAGCATGAAAGAAAGATTATTATTAACTTCTATTTATCTTATCACAAGTTTATTAATTCCAATTATTATAAGACTACTAATTTAGTATTAAAGGAGGAAATTCATGAAATTATTTATTAGTGCATTATTGATTTTATTATGTATAGTTATCTTTTCAGAAAATGTTATTCTTTTTGATTACAAACCCGATGTTATTGATGATGTTCAAAGATTCTCTTTTGTTAGTGAATTCAATGATAATCTTATTTCATTAGGTGATTATAAGATTAATACTTTATTTTATGAATCTCTTCCCTCTTTCTGGCATAATTCAGATATGCTCGTAGGCATTTGTGATTCCTTAAATGCAGATAAAGCAATCCTTTTTAAATATTATGCCTTTGGTGATAATTTTGTTGTGAAAATAGCTGTTTTGGATATTAAAGAAGGTAAATTTGCAAGAATTGAAGAATTTTCATTAACTGATCCAATAGAACTTAAAACAGTTGCAAAAAAAGCAGCATTAATGATAGCACAAAATAAGAGTATAAAAGAATTGGAAGAGGTAGGTCTTCTTATTCCTAATGAACAAAAAGAAATACTTGAAAGAAGAAGTATAGGATTAATGGGAATCAGTTGTTCAGCAGGCTATATGTGGTCAACAACACCTGATGGTAATTTATATGCCGGTGAATATAAAAAAGTTCTCCTTCTTGCTGTCTCAATGCCTATAGAGGTATCAAAACATGGTAGAATGGATATTTCTTGTGATTTGCTTGTAGCTGCTTCTATTGCTGCTACTATTGGCTATACTTATATTTCTAAACCAACATCAGTATCACCATATTTTGGTGCTGATGCAGGCATTGAATATGTTTATAATAGGTCTGATATAAATCCAACTGCCTCACTTGGCGGCATTGTTTTTAGACCAAAATTAGGATATTTGTTTATGAATACATACAAAACCAGTCTATTTGTTGAAACTGCATATAGAGTAGTGACAAATGATTTCTTGGATAGTGGTTTTGAATTTAGATTTGGATTCATTTTAAGATAAACTCGGAAAAAGTCAAAACTATTTCCGAGTTTACTGAAAACTAAAAAATCAATTATTTTATATAGAGTAATCTCTTTGATACTGAAAAACTATTTGATTCCAATTTATATAAATATACTCCTGATTTGACTGATTTTACATCATTATCCTGTCCATTCCATTTTACAGAATGCCAGCCACTACTCTTATTCTCATTTACAAGTGTTTTAATTATTCTACCGGAAACATCAAATATTGTTAATGATACATTACATTTATCAGGCAATTGATATTTAATAACCGTACTGCCCTTTGAAAATGGATTCGGTATATTCTGTTTAAGAATATAATTATTTATCACCCTCTCATTATTAATAATGTTTTTCTGTTCAATTAAATGAGTAGAACCTGTCCATATTTTGTATATCCTATTATCTGATGTGCAGTATAATGGATTACACAGTGCAACAGAACTTTCCATATTACCATCAACAGGGAATTTCCATTTAACAGCTGCATAACAGAATGAATCTTCCAATGCATAAAGGGTATCATTGTTTGACCCAAAGTATATAATTCCATTACTATCAATTACCGGTGATGACCACACTCTATCGCTAACAGTATATTTCCATTTGATTTCGCCATCCGGGGAAACTGCCACTAAATTATTAAAAGGAGTTCCAACATAAATTGTATTATCAAATCCAATAGTTGGAGAAGAATAGTACATATCAAATAATTCCACTTTTGGAGGATCTATCTGCACAGACCATAAATCAATAAAGTATGAACCTGTATCTTGAATTGCATATAATTTGCCATCATTTAATGTAAAATATATTGTATCTCCATGTACCGAAGGGGTTGAATACATTCCGGCATCAAGTGCTCTTTGCCACATAGTTTGATATGATGCTCCCAAATCATCTATTGCATATAATCTACTATCACTTACCACACTTGTATAAATTCTACTATTATTTAATACTACGCCACTTGAATAATTACTACCTGATAATGCTAATGACCAGTTTAAATTACCATTTGAATCAAATGCATATATTGTGTTCAATGCTGTTATATAAATTGTTCCATCTGCTCCAATCATAATAGGCGATTTTGAGTTTACTCCCACACCAAGATAGTATGCCCATCGTCTGTTTCCATTTGTTCTAAGAGAATACAAAGAATCATCATTTGCTGTAAAATATATATACCCATTTTCATCTATTGCAGGTGTTGAATTTACATTGCCGCCAGGAACATCATATCTCCATTTATATGATAAAAGATCCGAATTCATTGCATATAAATATCCTCCATCAGAACCAAAATAAATTGTAGTATCTTCTCCAATAATAGGTGAAGTATTTATATTATTACCTGTGGTATAGGATATTGAAGTATCGGGACTATCAGGACCACCATGATCACTTCTTCCTGAATTACTCCTATCCCTTGCAAACAGGGGCCAAATCGGGTGAATTGGTTCAACCCCAAGTGGTGCAATTACATTAACATTTCTTGTTAATGTATCATCACCATTATGCTCATCCCCTGAAAGATCAGTGTAAAATGTAAACAAATATTCATTGCCGGAAGAAAATGAAGATGTTCCCTTGAATACAACATTTTGTGAAGTGCTTGCGGTTAAAGAAACAACCTGCACACTATCAGAATAAATTTCGGTTCCTGCTGAGTCAATAAAACAATGGGTATAAAATGTTTCAGTATTTTCACCAATATTTGATACTGCTACTTGAGGTAAATACGATTTTCCTCCTGTTACAAATGAAGGTGGAACAAGTATTGATGATACGCTCACATTGTGAGCAAATGTTCCAACACCTGTTACAAGAATATCATCAATATACCAATATTCAATACCGCTTGATCTTAATGTCTGCCATGCAAGAAATACCTTGTTCCCTATATAGGCAGATAAATCTACTTCACAGGAATCCCATTCAGTCATTGCCCCGGAAAATGATTCCAAAGTAGAATATAAACCCATATTTGAAGAATCGGCATTAGTTGTTATTTTCAAATAATTGGTTCCATTAGTATTATATGCAGTCTTATAGTAAAATTTCAAAACTGATGATGCATATGATGAAAGATCAATCCCTTGTGTAATAAACCAGTGATCAGTTTCCCCTGAATTGGAATATGATGAACGGGCGGATCTACTGCCATTAAATGGTTCATATGTTGAGTATTGCCATGCATCTGCTCCTAAATAGTTTCCATTAAAATCTGCATCAATAATTGTCCATTCTGATGGTGGAAATGAACCTTCAAAATCCTGAATTAATAGTGTATCATTTGCCAAAACAAATGAAACTGTTAAGAAAAAAGAAATAATAATAATAAAATTTTTCATTTTTACTCCGTTTTTAATTTTTACATTATTAATTATAATATATTATTATTTTACTATTGTCAATATTAGAGATAAAAATTTGTGATTATCATTAAAATCCCCTTTCCCGCATTAAAAAAATTTGTTGATAAAGAGATTACCGTGCTTCGCTCGCAACTAAAGGCGGACAAAGACAAGCAATATAATCATGATTTGCGTTGCTCAATATATTCCTCGGATTACTCGGAATATACAATTACCCTGAAGAGCTCTGGAATAGAAACCGTGATATAGGAATATCACTACGGGTTGCGTCCATGCTCTTCAGAGTAAATAGTCCTCACCTTTCCAGGGAGGAAGAAACATCAAGAACAATTTTCTGCGGACGAAGACAACCAATATAATCAATATATTCCTCGAATTACTCGAAATATACCTCTGCGCTACATTTATATATTGTTCAAATTATTAATGTTCAATATATTCTTCGAATTACTTGCGTAACATATTCTTCGAATTACTCAGAATATG
>CBDUZN010000052.1:0-11756 GCA_965371715.1 uncultured bacterium
ATTTTTCCATTTTTTCAACCACCGAGGTGGTCTACTTTCATTTGGCATATAACCACTAATTACTGTAGAAACAGAGGTTTTCTTATTTATTGGAGTATTGAAAAACAATCTTGTTATTTCATTTTCTTTACCAATATTAATGTTTCCATCATCACGAAAGAGAATTACTCCATTATCAAAGTCACGATAAATAATTGATGAAGATGGAATAGATATATTATCATTATTTACCTGTAACAAATAATATGTTTTATCATTTTGATATGGTATTGAGATAATAGAATTTGGAACTAATAAGGGATTATACGAAATATACAATTCAATATTATCATTATAATGATAGAGATTTGCATTTTCATAATCCATTCCCGTGTTCTTTGCAATTATGAGATATTCTGCTGAAATACTAAAAAATAGGATTGCCGAAACAATCATAAAAATGAGCTTTCTCATCTTTAACGCCTTTTGTTAATTAGAATGTAGAATCTGGGGTAAATTCGTAAAATATCCGAATTTCTGTATTGTAATAGTTTTGTGCATCCATTATAGAAACAATTTTAAATTTAACAAAGCCATCTAAGCATCTAACAATATAAAGATGATCATACTTAACAGGTGGAGGCATTGTATCCCATGGAAAATTTGCAGTTATTCTGTCAATATAATTAAATGTTTCAAAATAAAGATCTTTTATATTTGCATTTTGAGGTTCGCTGCTTACTAAAAAGTAATAACATGAATCGCTTATTTCCCCTGTTAGAGGGTAATAATTAACAAGAGCAATGTCGATTTCATCGTTATAAGACATTGTAGAGAAATCAATACCATTAATATCAATAATTGAATATGAAGCAGGACTTGACAAAAAACATCCTGAAACTATAAATAGAGATACCAAAATAAGTGATGATAATGTTAGTTTCATATTTAATACTGTAATTTAAAAAGAAGAAAAGTCAAGATGAAAAAGCCAGATGAATTGAAAAAAAACTTAATTAAGCAAATTCCTTTGGAAGAATTACCTATTGGAATGCTTCCATTTTCATGTATTGCTAAAAGAAAAAAAGATATAAGACAGGTAATCATTTTAAATGATATTAATGATTTATACACATTTTATACATCAATTAGTATGTTTGATAATGAATATATAATGTTTGATCCTGCTAATGATATAAAAAGAAATGATATACTAAAATTGTTGGTTGATAGTAAAAAATCACTTATTACAACTGGAAACATTACAAATACAAAATTTCCACAATTTAATAGCATGAAAAAAACAGGATTAATATTAAAAAAAAACCACGAAATGAACATAGACATACTCATTAATTTGCTTAATAATAAAGGTTTTATAAGAAATGAAAATGTTTACGAAAGAGGAGAATTTGCAATAAGGGGTTTTATAATAGATATATATGGTTTTCTTGGAGATCCTGTGAGAATTGAATTATTAGGCGATAATATTGAGAGTATCAGAATATTTAATATTGAGAGCCAAACATCAGTAAAAGAGATAAAGAAATATGTTATTGCAAGGAATTGTATAAATAAAACAGAATCATTTGAAGCATTTTTTAATGATTTTACTGTCTATAGCATTGATGATATTTTACTGAAAAGTAATATAAACAGCAGAAAATATGAAAACTTTATATTTCCAAGTAATGCACTTAATGAATTTCATAATCTTTTAAATAAATATTCGGACTACAAAATCAATGTTTTTTCAACAAATGCATATGAAGCGCAGAGAATAAAAGTGTTGTTTCAGGATAAAGTAGAGCTATATCAAGGATTACTTTTTGGTAATTTTATTGATAAAAATAATAAATCAATATATATAAATGATTATGATATTTTTGGAAAGGAAAGAATTATCATTAATAGTGATTATAATGAATTACCCATTACTGCACTTGATGATATTGAGGAACTTGAACCGGGAGATCTTGTTGTTCATCAGGAATATGGAATAGGTAGATTTGCAGGTATTGAGAGAATTGATTTTGGAAATAGATATACAGATTGTCTTAAAATATTTTATAGGAATAATGATAAATTATTTGTTCCAATAGAAAATATGTATTTAGTTGATAAATATTATGCTGTAAAAACCAGTAATGTAAAATTATCACCTTTATCAAAAGAGGTTTTTAAAAAGAGAAAAGAGAGTATAAAAATATCACTTAAAGAGATTGCAGGAGAATTAATTAGAATATATGCTGAAAGACAAATGATCAAAGGCTATTCTTTTCCTGATGACACTAAAATGCAGATAGAAATGGAGGAAAAATTTCATTATCAGGAAACCATTGATCAAATTGGAGCAATAAAAGATATAAAAAAAGATATGATAAGTAATCATGCAATGGAGAGACTTGTATGCGGTGAAGTTGGATATGGGAAAACAGAGGTTGCTGCAAGAGCTATTTTTAAAGCAGCAAATGATGTAAAACAATCGGCATTTATTGTTCCAACAACAATTTTGGCAGAGCAGCATTACAGAACTTTAAAAGAAAGATTTAAGGAATACAGCATAACTATTGAAATGCTTTCAAGATTCAGAACTCCAAAAGAAAGAAAGAGCATTATTGAAAAACTCAAGAATGGTGATATTGATGTTATTATTGGAACACATGCTCTATTATCTGAAAAAGTAGAATATAATGATTTGGGATTAGTGATAATAGATGAGGAACATAGATTTGGTGTTAGACAAAAAGATAAACTGAAAGAAATAAAAAGAAATGTTGATATACTGTATATAACAGCAACACCAATACCAAGAACTTTAGAAATGGTATTTTCGGGTATAAAGGATATTTCCAATATTACTACTCCGCCAATAGGTAGAAAGCCAGTAAAAACTGATATTATTAATTGGGATGATAGCATAATTCGAAATGCAATCATAAATGAAATAAACAGAGGTGGGCAAATATATTTTGTACATAATCGAATTGGATCCTTAAAAAATATTGAAGAGAAATTAAAGAAAATTATTCCTGAGGTTAAAATTGTCACTATTCATGCAAAATTACCTTCATCACATCTTGAAAAAATAATGATTGATTTTTGGGAAAACAAATTTGATCTATTGCTCTCAACTGCAATTATTGAATCGGGGATAGATAATCCAAACACAAATACAATGTTTATAAATCAAGGAGATAGATTCGGAATTGCACAACTTCACCAATTAAGAGGAAGGATTGGGCGTTCTCATAATGATGCCTTTTGTTATGTAATAATCCCTAAAAAGGATTTTCTTACAAAAAATGCTCGGCTTAGATTGTCTGCATTTAAATCATTTCCTTCACTTGGAGCAGGGATTAAATTGGCATTAAAGGATTTAGAAATACGCGGCGCAGGCAATTTGCTTGGGGTAAAACAACATGGAAATATTGGAATTGTTGGATTTACAATGTACTATAAAATGCTTAAAATAGCAATTGATGAATTAAAAGGAATTAAGAAACCATATATTATTGAACCAACAATAAATATAGATTTAAAAACCTATATACCAAACGATTTTCCATTAACAATAAGAGGGAAAACAAAACTATATAGGGAAATAACAAAAATATCAAAATTATCACAGTTTTCCAAAGAGAAAGCAAAATTCAGAGATAGGTATGGAAATATCCCAAAAGAAATCAATAATATCTTTTTGCTACAAAAAATGAAAATTATGTGCAAAAAAGCAAGAATATCCAAAATAGCCATTATTAATAATAATTTAAAAATAGAGTTTTTTGCTAATTATACACCATCACAAACAACTGTAAATCGGTTGTTAATGACAATAGAGGGCTCTTTTAAGATAAAATATGAAAATCCATTTGGGATAATTTTAAAAGTTAATAAGAAAAACAATAGTAAATTTATAACAAAACTCTTGAAATCTATTATATAATTTGTTAATATAACATTCTTAAATAAAACCGGAGGTTTAATGAAATACATTAGAGTAATGCTGTTAATACTAATTTTTGCAATAATCATAGGTTGTTCCAGTACAAATGATTATCCTATTGCAAAAGTTGGGAAAAGGTATTTTTATAAAAGTCAGTTTAAAAGAATTTTTACAGGTGTAAAAGCAACAGATGATATTAATGTGTGGAAAGAAAAGGCTAATATTATTTTAGAAAATACTATGAAGCAGATGGCAATTCTTGAAATGGGTTTATTGGATAATGATTTAAGAGAAATCATTTTGAAATCCTATAATAAATCAATGAATTCATCATTAGTTCAATTAGTGTACAAGGATCTTGTAACAAAGAATGAAAATGTTTCCGAAACAGAAGTGTTTGAAAAATACAAAAGATTAAACACTACATTCTGGGCACAGCATATTCTTGTTGATAATAAAAAACTTGCTGACAGTATATATACAGTATTGAAAAAGGAGCCACATAAATTTGGAATTTTAGCAAAAAAACATTCATTAGATACTAATACAAAAGATAATGAAGGAAAAATGAAACCTTTTCCGGGTGATAAATTTGTAATTGAATTTGAAAGTGCCTGCTTAAATCAAAAGCAGGGTGTAATTGGAAAACCGGTAGAAAGTACATTCGGATATCATATTATCATTGTTAATAGAAGAGAGTTTAAAACACTTGAAAATTATGATAAAGATAAAAAGGCTTTAAAAAGCAAAATGATTGCAGACAAAAGAAAGGGACTTGAACAAGAATCAATGGCTTATCTAGGAAAACTTATTAATTGGAAGCCATATAAAGAAAATATTAAAATGTTTCTTGAAGGTACAGATGATAAAGAATTAGATATAAATCCAGACTCACTTGATTGGGCAATCAGAAAACTACCTCTTATTCATTCCGCAATTGGTACCTGGACATATGATAGTTTATACAAATACACAAAAGAGTATGAATTTGGCTTTATTCCCAATACAAATGAAGAAGCATTTAATAATTATATGGACAGAATTATGTTTTTCCTATCTCTTTATAATAGAGGAGAGAGAATGGGAGGACATTTGAATAATGAAATTAAAAAGGAAATTTATCTTAAACTTGCAATAACAAGTGAGCAAGAACTTGCTAAGGAGATTCGAAAAGGAACTAATCCAAATGACAGTACTCTAAATATTTTTTATACAGATTTTTCAGAAAAATTTATGGAAAAAGGCAGAGTAGGCATTTTTATTATTTCTAATCCCGATAGTAATGTAATAAAGATTGTTGCTGATTCTTTAAAAATAAGCAATAAGCCATTTGAAGAGTTTTCAAGAATTTATTCTACATTAAAACCCAAAGAATTTGCTAAACCTGCTTATTATAGAAAAACCGAAGATGACACACTTGGTTACTATGAACGGGGTATAATGCTTGGAGAGATAGGAATGATTTCTGGAATTTTTAAAAACAGTTATGGCTACAATATTATTAAGGTTATGGAAATAAGTAAGCCAAAAATGAAGGAATTTGACAAGATCAAAAACCAGATTAAAAATGAATATATAAGATATACTATTGCACTTAAAGTTGATGAGGAATTTGAAAAAGCAAAAAACCTGATAGGTGTAGAAATCTATGAAAAGAATTTTGAAAAAATGATTAAAGAAATCTTTAATAACAGATAAGGAGTTTAAATGAATCCCAAGTTTAAAATTTTAATTATATCAGCATTAACAATTATTATTACTCTCTCATCCTGTACAGAGAAAAAAGACAAATTTGTACAATCAGGCAAAAAAATTATAAAAGTTAACAATGAATATATTACAGATGATTTAATTGGTTTATTTGGAGATATTAATATGATTGATGAGCAACAAAAGCAAGTCTTATTAGATGAATTGATAAATAATTTTCTTATTTACAACGAAGCTCTTGAATCAGATATAATGAATGATACAGTATTTGTTAATCAGCTTGAATTACAAAAGCGTTTAGCTATTTCTAACAAATTTTTGGAAAAGAAATTACAAGAAATGATCCCAACTCCTGCTGAGGATGAATTGCAGATATATTATCAATTGAATAAGAAAAAATTTGATGAGAGCAGGAAGTTCGCCGTTATTTTTATTCATCCACAATTTGGGAAATCATTTGCTGATTCTCTTCATGATTTAATAAAAAGAGGAAGAAAATCATTTAGAAATACTGCAAAAGAATTTTCGATAGATACTATTACAGGAAAAAATGGCGGTGTTATTGAAAAATATTTTTCCTTTAAAGATTGGACAATGATGGGATATCCTGTTCTTGATTCAGTTGGTTTTGGATTAAAAAAGAAAGGTGATTTTTCTGAACCAATACAAACAATGCAGGGAACCTATGTTATTATAAAGATTATGGATGTTATTCCTTCAAATAGCAGCTATCCTCAATTAAGACAATTGATATTAAGTGTTGTTTATCAACAGAAAAGAAATATAAAATTTCAGGAATACATTGATAAATTAAGACAAGAGGCTGACATTGAATACTTTGATCAAAACTAATATAGTAATTCTTATTATATTTATTTTTATTGGTTTATATGCTGAGGATATTCTACTTGAGAGAATTGCAGTTATAATAAATGATACTCCAATACTTCAAAGCGAAATTAATAAGGGGATTGACATTATTGAGTCATCTCCTTTTTATTCTGATCATGCTAAGGATTCGTTAAAAAATCATTTTATTGAATCATTAATAGATGAGAAAATATTATATCAGATTGCAAGGGAAGAAAGTGTAAAAGTTGATTCTTCCTCAATATATATGGATGTAAAAAGATATGTTGATGAAACATTAAAATCAAGTTTTCCGGATGAAAATGCCTATAAGGAATTTTTAAAGGCAAATAATGTAAATGAAGAAGAATTGAAAATTTTTTATTTTAAGCAAAGAGAATTGTCGTTTATTAAACAACAAGTTCTTTATAAAAAGATGATAACTCTAAAAATAAGTAATAGTGAAATTGATAACTATTATGAAGAAAATAGGGATTCTTTTTATATCCCAATAACATTAGATCTTTATCATATTGCCTTTGTTATTCAACCGGATTCAATGAATCTTATGTCGGTAATGCAAAAAGTAGATGCACTTGTTAGAACATTAAAAAGTGGTTCTGATTTTTCGGAAGTGGCAAAACAATATTCTGATGATGAATATTCAAAACACAATGGTGGTCTTATAAAGTATATGAAGTATGGAGATATAAACCCTGAAATGGTAACATTTCTTTACACCTTTAAAGAGTCAGACACATTGATTTATACTCAATCCAGAAAAGGATTTCATATTATTAAAATTGAAAATGCAGATAATGAGGGGATCGAGTACAAACAGATTATTGTTAAATTTGATATTGATAGAGAGGACTCGATCAGAATAAGAAATAAAACAAAAGAAGTAAAAAGTTTAATTGAAAATAGTAAATTAAGTTTTGAAGAGGCAGCACAGAAGTATTCTGATGATTATGCAACTGGAATAAATGGTGGATTTGTAGGACGAATTCCGATCACATCCATTGAAGGTGAAATAAAGAAAATGCTTGAAAATCTTGAAAATGATAAAGTATCATCAATAATGAATAGTGATTTTGGGTATGAATTATTTATGGTAAGAAATAAAGATGGAGGGTATGAAAGCTCCTTTGAGGATGTAAAACCATTTATAAGAAGTATTCTTGAAGGAAAGGAAATCGAAAAGAAAATTGATGAAATCATAAAAAATGAACGGTCAAACATGTATATAAAGAGAATGGATGGATAACCCTGTATTAATTACTGCCGGCGATTTTGCCGGCATTAATCCCTATATTCTATTAAAATCAGTTAAACAATTTCCAGAAACAGAATTCCACTTATGTTTTGATAATAGAACATTGAAGATATATTCAGACTTAATGAATATCAAAGTCCCAAATAACCTAAAATGTCTTAAATCAAAAGCTCTAATAATAAATCCTGTAATTGGTAAGCATGATCGCAGTTCCTCTCTTGCTGCTGCAGTATCTTTGCAGGAAGCAGTAGAATTACTAAAAAAAGAATCTTCTTCATATAAAGGACTTATAACATTACCTGTTAATAAGAGTTATATTAGTAAGCATATAGATGGATTTTCAGGACATACAGAGTATTTTGGGCAAGCATTTAATTCTAATATTGCAATGATTCTTTATTCAAATATTATTTCTGTTTGTCCATTAACCACACATATTCCAATTGATAAAGTTATTGATAATATAAATGAGAATTTGATTAAAGATATATTAAAAAATGTGAATGATTTCTATTTGAAATTTCTTAATAAAAAACCAAGGATTACTTTTGTGTGTATTAATCCACATTGTTCAGATGAAAAATTATTAGGTAACAGTGATAGTATATTTGAAAACAGTATTAATAAATTAAGAAATGAATTTATTATAAATGGGCCAATTGCATCGGATACCGCTTTTTTATCTGAATATAGAGATAAAACAGATATTTATATTTGTCCTTTTCATGATCAGGCATTAATTCCATTTAAGATATTAGCATTTGAAACAGGTATTAATATAACTGCGGGTTTACCTTTTTTAAGGGTTTCTCCTGCGCATGGACCAGCATATAATATGGTTTCAAAACCTGAATTAATATCAGTTAATTCGCTTATTAAATGTATTGAGTTTGTAAAAAAGATTTAGGGACGGTCGTCTATTTTGTCCACATATAAAAAATTAGTATTCAAATTTGTGGACAAAATGGACGACCGTCCCTATTTTTATTTATTCGCCAAGAATCAAAAATTCAATTCTTCTATTTCTTGCTCTTCCATCTTTTGTAGTATTTGTTGCAATTGGCATTATTTCTCCATAGCCTTTAGCAACAATTCTCCATGCTTGAATACCATGAGAAATCAGGTAATTTCTTACTGCTTCTGCTCTTGCTTGAGAAAGTAATTGATTGGAAGAAGAATTTCCAACAGAGTCGGTGTGTCCCTGAATTTCAATTTTTACATTAGAATTCTGAACAAGCATTTGCACTGCCTGATCAAGCACATAATATGAAGATGGTGTAATAGATGCTTTTCCACTATTAAAGTAAATACCAACAAGATTTATAGTGCCACCCTTTTTAAGCATTTCAATATTTTGAACCAATGTTTTATCCTGTTCAATAACAACAGGTTGACTCCACGATACAAAACCATCTGTAGATGCTGCCATTGAGTATGTGCCTGGTGTTAAATCAATTCTATAAATACCAGTACTTGCATCAACCGTAAATATTGGAATTTCTGTGCCTGGGAATGATATCCTTGCAATAACAATTTCTTGATTGGATTTGTTTATAACTTTTCCTGTAATAGTGCCAATTGCTTTCTTTTTAGGATTCAATACAAAATCGACAATTTTTGTTTGTCCCTTTTCCAATATAATACCTTTCTCTACCCATTTGTATCCTTCTCTTGTTACCTTTATACGAATTGTTCCTGGTTTAACTTCAATACAATATGTACCTGTTGAATCAGTAACAATAGAAACATCTTCACTATATCCTGGTAAAACTAATTGTGCGCTTAATGGTTTTCCGCTTAATGCATCAACAATTTTACCTGTTATCATTGTTTTTTTGGTTTCTTTAATAATTTCATATTTAAGATCTTTAATAAAATCATAATAGTATGATAATCCCAAATGAATACGCCAATCAGGCATTGCACCATAACCTAATGTTATATTATATGGATCAGTGAGCATTGTATCTGGAAGAGTATTTGCAAGCTGGGTGATTCTAAAATCAGAACCAATGTCAATAACAAGCCCGGCGGGGGTATCAAATCTAACGCCACCAGCAGCAAAAAGAATGTATTTGTTTTCAAAATATGTGGTGCCTTTAAATTTATTTCCGTATACTTCAATAAAAGGGACAAATGATCCAAATTCAACAGAAAATGATGCATTATAAACATAGTAATCTGCAATAGAGGTATTCATATTAAACAGTTTTTTAACATATCCGCCATTCAAATTAATCATCATAGGAACTTGAGTTTTTGTTTTTATAGAAAGAAGTCCTATTCCACCAAAGTATCTGCTATTGTTTGTAAAGAAACGAAATATTCCACCTGTTTTCTTTTGATAATTGATTGTATTAAATGAAGCAGAAGCATAACCGGGTAATGGGATATCGCCTGTACTTATTGAATAGAAACCATAAACACCCATATCTGCAGCATCAGTAGAACCAAAAAGTCCATTTGATGTTAATTTTACACCTATATATGTATCTCCCAATCCATAACTAGCATAATTTCCCTTTATTCTTTCACTTGCATCTGGATCCAATTTGATTGCATCAATCAATGCTTTTCCTGAAACTGATAATTCCAACCACTTAGTAAATGTATATGCAATACCAAAATTTACATCTCCCATTGCATAAGTATCCCATGCCATTGTAGTATCTCCGCTTGTAAGAATGTATGGAGAAGAAAAATCTCGGGAAGTAGCAAAGGAATGAAGTGATAGGGTTAATCTTGATGCTTTGTCAATAGCAGTGATAGCATGCAGTGTTCCGCTTGTTGTATATATTGATGGTGCGGCAAATACTATTATTGTAAAAGCCAGCAAAATAGTAATAAAAAGAATCTTCTTCATGAATCCTCCATGTGGTTTATTTAATTTATTTTCTTTTATAATAATATTTATTAAGCTTTTGTCAAGTATTGTATTATTATTATAGGTATCTTATTATACTTTTCTTCAATTCTTCATATCTTAAAAGGTTAACATTTTCATATAGTAATCACAAACACATTAAATCTTCTTGACAATATACTAATATTGGTAAATAATATAAATATGATTTTATTAACAAAATTACCAAAAGATAAAATTGAATATTATATTAAAATGCTGAAATCATTTGGTTCATTATCATATATTTTTTCAGATAACAAAGTGCCCTATTTATCATATAGAATTTCCGAAAATTTATTTTGTCATTCATTTAGTGCAGAGAATATTGCAAGACTAGATTGTTCAATTGATGCTAAAATAAAGATTGATAATACAAATTGGGGAATTGGTATTAAAACATTTATTCACAAATCACAAACTAGTCTTCAGAAAATTGCTGAATTTAATAGTTCTCGAAAATATTACTCCATGTATGAAAATAAACCTGAAAAATTGATAAGAGAGATTGCAAAATATAGAAATAAAAGGATTTTTGCTACAAGAGAAATTTATAATATAAATAAAATGGTTTATCATAATATTATGAGAAAAGAAAATAAATTTATTTTGTATGAGGAATTTATGGAACCTGTTGATATAGACAATATTTCGAAAATAACTAAAACAAACAATATTTATAAATTCATTGATGGAATAAATGAATATTCATTTAATATATCAAAATCAACATTATATAAAAAATTCAATAAAACAAATATTGATAATATCATTATTGACATTGCTGTTGTTAAAGATCCATTTCTTTATTTATCCTCAAAACTAGGTGTTGATTTTAACATTGGTGAAATTCAATTGAATGCTCAACGGGTAATATTACCCCTCTATTCCTATAAAAAGGGTGAGAAGATCATCCCGGAGAAAAGTGGTCTTAATCAATGGAATGCTTTTGGCAGAAAAAGAAATTCTAACGAAGTATATATTAAAATTCCTTCAATTGTAAATAGGAATTTTCCGGGGTTTTTCCCAAATAGAGATAAATCATTTACTTTAAAGCTTTCTAATTCAAAAATTTTAATGGCTAAAATTTGTCT
>CBDUZN010000053.1:0-11718 GCA_965371715.1 uncultured bacterium
ATTAGCAGAGGAATATCTTGATGGAGTATTATTAACAAGAGGAGAAACTCCTGAAATACTTTTTTATGATGGAGAGAAAATATTTTCATGTGGATTATTGAAAACCGATTATATACTTTCATTAAGCGTTTATGGAAAAAATGCATATATATCAACAGGAGATCCAGGCAGAATATATTCAATTAAGGGATTTAGTAAGGAACAAACATATTTTTCAAATGTTATTGATTTTGGCAAGGAAGTAATTATTAATTCAATTCATGCATCTGTAAATGGAAAGGGACGGTTATATATTAAGCAGGGGAATTCATTTGATATTGATTCATCATGGACTTCATTTATACTTATTAAACCCGGTATGTATATGAATATGCCTGAATACAGATTTATTCAATATAGATACGATTTTTCAGATGAAAAAGACAGATTGAATAATATTGATTTTTATTATAAAACAAGGAATCATAAACCTGAGATTGATAGCATAAATATCTTTGAGCCAAGAATTATTCCTGATTATATAAGTGATGAAAGTTTGAATATGTATACTCCATTAAATATGTCAATGTATCCTGAATATGATACACCTATATATAAAACGGATAGAAAAGTAATTTTTGTAACATGGTTTGCTAAGGATAAAGATTCTGATAAACTTTATTATAATGTTTATTTAAAAGATAAATATGGATTATACCCTGTTAAAAAAGATCTATTTGAGAATTATGCATTAATCTATTGTGATGGATTTGATAATGGTTACTATGATTTGGTAATTGAAGCAAATGACTCATTATCCAATCCAAATAATCCTATGAAAATACAAAAAAACAAACAGATTTTTATTGATAATATTGAACCAGTTATCAATAATATTAGTTTTGCAAGAAATACTTTAAAATTCAGTGTGGAAGATGCTCATTCATTTATTGATGAAATGTATTATTCAATAAATGGTTCATCTCTTAAAACTGCTTTTACTGATGATGGAATCTATGATTCAAAGAGAGAAAGTTTTAGTATAAATATTGAGAAAAAAATGGATGAAAACCTATTTGTTGTGATCTATGTATTGGATAAGTTTGGAAATATTGGAAGAGCAAAAAAATTAGTAAAGTGAAAACATTTTTTGCTGTTCAATCATTCAAAACAACTATGTCTGCCTTAACAGCATATAGAATTGCTATAAAGGAATTATGCGGATTGGACTATACAATTATACCAATTACTGATGGTGGAGATGGATTTTTAGATACAGTGAAATTTCTGATGCCGGGTGGGAAGATAATTATTTCACATACGGTTAATGCCAATAATAATTATATTAAATTTGGAATGTATGAAATTAATAATAGTATTTACATTGAGAGTGCTGATATAATAGGTATTAAAAGAATAAGAACATCATCCAATCCCTTTAAAAGAACAACAAGAGGACTTGGGATTGCTGTTAGAAATGCATTGAAATCAGGGAAAAATGTATATGTTGGACTTGGGGGCAGTGCAACTATTGATATGGGGGCAGGATTTCTTGAGGAAATGGGTTTAAATGTTGTTAAGTATAATGGTACTGAAATTCTTAGAGATATAAACAATAAAAAACAAATAAAGAAATTATTTTTTATTCCTGATGTTAAGAATTATCTTGAAGGACAAAATGGTGCATTAATGTATGCTGAACAAAAAAGCGTTAAAGGAAAGAAAAAGGAATTTCTGAAAAAATGCTATAATAAAGGTGCCTCAACATTAAATATTAAAAAAGCAGAATGTGCAGGGGCAGCAGGCGGACTTGGTGCAGCATTTATATTTATTGGTGCTAAGGTGATTAAGAATGATATATTTATGGAAAAACTTATAGGAATGAAAAAGCATATTAATAATGCTGAAAATATTATTACATGTGAGGGTAGATTTGACAATCAGTCATTTAAAGGAAAAATAACCGGTAATATTGTTGATTATGCATTAAAAAAGGGAAAAAGGATTTATGTAATTGCTGGATTTAATAATACAAAAAGGAAGGATATTACATTTTTTTTAATGGGAAATAATGGATTGAAAAATCCTCAAAGAGAATTCAAAAAACAAATGAAAAAACTAAGGATAATAATATGAAGAAAGTGGCAGTACTGTTTGGAGGATCTTCTCCTGAACGGGCAATTTCTGAATTATCAGCAAAGAATGTATTTAATGCATTAGAGAGAAATGGATATTTTGCTAAGATGATAGAATACAATAAGGATGATTTTGCGGACTTAAAGAATTTTGATATTATATTTAATATTATGCATGGAAAACCAGGGGAAGATGGCAAAGTACAAGAAATGTTGGAATCAATAAATATTCCATATATTGGCTCAGGAACGATTGCTTCTCGATTAACCATTAATAAACTTGATACACAATGCGTTTTAAAAAATATTGGTATTCCTGTCCCAAAATCAATATTAATTACAGAACAATCAATTAAAAGCGATATTGAAATCATGAAAAATGTATTTGAGAATCAAGTGATATTAAAACCCAATACAGGCGGTTCAAGTATAGGTATTTTTATAATGAACAAGAGTAAGGCAGTAATAGAAATTGAGAAACTTGTAAAAGAACAGGGTGATTATTTATGTGAACAATTTGTTGATAATGGAATAGAATTAACTGTAAGTGTGATAGAAGAAAATGGAAAAGCAAGGGTATTAACACCTCTTGAACTTAAACCCAAAAATGACTATTATGATTATGAAGCAAAATACACAGATGGAATGACTGATTTTATAATACCTCCACGCATTGATGAAAAAATACAGAAACAATTGAAATCATATACTGAAAAGATTTTCAAACACTTAAATCTCAGATCATTTGCAAGAGTGGATTATATTGTAAAGGATAGTGAGATTTATGAACTTGAAGTTAATTCCATTCCTGGAATGACTGATTTATCCGATCTACCGGCTGAGGCAAAATATGATGGTATTGAGTATGATGAATTAATTGAAAAAATAATTAAAACTGCAGGAGTAAAAAAAGATGCTTGATGGATTATCAGGAAAATTATCATTAGTTTTTAATAAACTGAGAAACAGAGGAAAAATCACAGAGGGTGATTTAGATAAAACATTAAGAGAAATAAAACTTATTCTTCTTGAAGCAGATGTGAATTTCAAGATTGTTAAGGATTTCATAGAGTCCGTTAAAGAAGAAGCAGTAGGAAAAGATATTATAAAATCTCTGAGACCAGAGCATATTATTATTAAGGCAGTTAATGATAATTTGGTTAAAATATTATCCTATGAAAATAGTGAATTAATAATAAAAGGGAATCCGGCAATAATTATGATGGTGGGGCTTCAGGGAACAGGAAAGACAACAACATGCGGTAAATTAGCATTACTATTGCAAAAGACAGATAAAAAGTGCTTGCTTGTCCCATGTGATATTAAAAGGCCAGCTGCATATGAACAATTAAGAACAGTTGCCCATAATGCAGGTGCAGGTTTTTTTGAGGAAAGAGGGGAAGATGTTGTAAAAATAATCAAAAATGCAATTAATTATGGGAAGAGGGAATTATTTGATATACTAATACTTGATACGGCAGGTCGTTTACACATTGATGATGATTTAATGAAAGAATTAAGTGATATTGAAAATAATGTTAAACCAAGTGAAATTCTTTATATTGGCGATGCTTTAACCGGTCAGGATGCTGTTAAGAGTGCTCAGGGTTTTAATGAACATATTAATATATCAGGTATTATTCTAACAAAATTGGATGGTGATCAAAAGGGCGGAGCTGCTTTATCTATTGTTCAAACAGTAAAAAAGCCAATCAAGTATATTTGTACAGGTGAACGAATTAATAATATTGAAAAGTTCTATCCGGATAGATTGGTTTCAAGAATATTGGGTATGGGTGATATTGTATCTCTTGTTGAAAAGACACAGGAAATGGTTAGTGAAGAACAGGCAAGAGAAATGGAGAAAAAACTGAAAAAGGGTGAATTTAATTTTCAGGATTATCTTGATCAAATCAAACAGATAAAGAAAATGGGACCCCTCTCTGATATTCTTAAAATGATTCCCGGTGTTGGTGGAAAACTCAAATTATCAGGCATGGAGGATGGACAATTAAAAAAGGTTGAGTCGGTTATTTCATCAATGACTCCCAAAGAGAGAAGGAATCCGCATTTGTTAAACAATAAAAATAGAGCAAGACGCATAGCCAAAGGAAGCGGGAATACCGTTGCAATGGTAAAATTTGTTATTAAGCAGCATAAACAGATGAAAAAAATGATGAAAAAGATGTCTAAAGGCGGTATGCCGAATTTCATGTAAAAAGATAATTCTAAATAGAGAAAAAGAAAAGCCGTCCAAAAGGACGGCTTTTTTATTTACTTTATTATTGTCAGTTTCCCTGCAATTTCTTTATTATTAAAGTTTAATTTATAAATGTAAATTCCTGAAGGAATACTATTTTTATTAATATTCCATGTAATACTGTATGAACCCTTTGAATGATATTCATTTGTCAATGTTGTGATTTTTGCACCTGTAATACTATAAATATCAATACTCATATCACCTGAACTTGGAATAGCATAATTTAGTATTACACTACTTGATATAATTGAATTGTTTGGTGAAATGAAGAAGAATGATGGTTCAAAGTTCTTATCATTAAGTCCTGTTGCCCCTGTTGAAAAACCAAATGGATTGGGTATTGATCTTGTACAAAGTGCCCAGCCTGCATTATCATAAGCATCAGTGATCTCAATATAGTATGTTTGGCTATTTATAAAATTGGCATGACTTAATGAGACAGTATCAAGCGTTGCATTCCAACTTTGTACCCATGAGCCCGGGTCAGGAGTGCATGTAAATGCAAACCCAAGTGATGTATCAATAGGTTCGGAAAATCCAATAGTAACAGTTTCAGACAATCCGACAAGAACTGCTGTATGAGCAGGCGATGTATATTCAACAAATGGAGCTGTGTAATCAGGTCCCGATCCCACTCTTCCTGTTCTTTCAAATGGAGCAGGATTAAGAGGACCTGATCCAGTGGTGCCACCAAATAGTACAATATATTCTCCAATAATACCACCTGCCATTCCTTCATTACCCTGATTCATAACAAATCCCAAATCATTCCATGAATTTAATGCATTATCATAATAATATGTTTTGTCTGAATATGGACCACCCCAGCTGCCTGCAACATCACCCCCATATAAATATGCATAATCATTATCCCAAACCATACATGGATCCTTAGTTCCAATATCGGTTGGTAATGTGGGAAGTGTTAACCATGGAGTTCCGCTTGCCGTATCAGCAGATGGATCATATCTGTAAAAATCCGTATAGCCTCTATAGTCTCCGCCGGCATAAATGTAATCATTACCAGGTGAAGGAGAACCATAGAACTGAGCACCCAATATAAGACCTGCTGCTCCTCTTGGGCAATCAGACATTTGTACCCATGGAGTTCCACTTGCTGTATCAGCAGCTGGCTCATAACGCCATGTAGGACAATCCGTTGGAAAAGAACCACTTGCTGATCCACCAATAATATACAAACAATTATTATAAACACCGCCACTTATGCCTCCCCTTGGATTAGGAGGAGCTGTGCCTGTTGACCATGTATCTAAAGCAATATCATATATCTGTGTTAATGGAATAGCATTGAATCCCGCATCCATTCCGCCAATAACATATAATTTGCTGTCAATAATTGCAATAGCAGGAGAAAAAGTTCCTGTAGGTATATTGGTAGTAGTAGACCACCCTGATAATGTGTCAAATGCCTGCACAATATTACTTGCATTACTCAATGTATCAAGTCCACCAGCAATCCAGAATTTGGAATTATTGTCCACACAATAACCGGGCCATTGTATTGGATCACGAGAAGTTATAGCTGAAAGATCTTCCCATGTTGCCATTGAAGTAGCATTCAGCGTTAATGTATCATTACCATTGTTAATATCATTTGGCATAACAGTGTATGCGTAGTATGTATAATCTCCTGGTGTAATGGGTGCATTCCAATCATTGAATGAAACAGTTGTATCTGTTCCTGCCGATAAAAGTCCTATACTTACAATATCAGAATAAACTGTTGAATTTACATTATCCTTAATCAAAAAATAAGCATCAAAGGTTGCATCCTCTGTTCCGTAATTCCTAAAATCAGCTTCAACTGTTTCATTTGTTGATGGATCAATGCTTACAGCAGGACTATTAATACTCAAGCATCCAACATCAAGGTCATAAGTTCTGAAATCAAATGATAATGTATCATTTGTTCTGTTTTCATCAATAGTTAAATTAGTCCAGGTAGTCATTGTATATGTTTCTATATTTCCCGGTGTGAATGAAGCAAATTGAGCATTATAACTTGAATCAGGAGCAATTGTATCAGTTACTATTATAGAATCATTGAATACCTCTGCACCAATTCCATCTTCAATATAGCAATAAGTCCAGAAATCAGATTCTTCACTCAAACCTACATTTTTTATTGTGATTTCAGGATTAAATGCAATAAGTGGAGCAACAATGACCGAATCAGGATTATCAATAGAACTAATGCGCATATCATGAGTATATAGAGCGGGATAATAAAATAATATTGCAGTATTGTTAACTGGAACATGTCCTGCTGGTGTTGAATTGTAAACATACTCAATATACCAATTGTTTGCATCTACAAAGGCAGTGCTATCCTGAATCCCAATTGTTGCATCTCCATAATCAAGTACCTGTAAATACTGCAGTTTTATATCTCCATTATCATAGAGTATTACTTCAAATGTATTGCCAACTGATGAGCCATAGCGTGGTATACTGTCAAATTCAATTACTGCATATGTACCAAAATCCTGGAAATATACCTGTCCAAAATTACCTGGATTAAGGTCGTCCCAGAACATACATATTAAATCCCATGGTCCATCATATGCATTTGTAGGTAAGGTAGTATTACCATAACCAAAGTAATCTCCGTGAAAAGCAATTGTTCCATTGGAATTAATATCAATGCTGTCATAATTATCCAAATAAAAAGGGAATAAAAATGATAGAGCTTGTGTATAATAACTATCATCGGTTAATGCTATTGGTGTTCCTGTTGCTGATATTTCAATCCAGTTAAATGCTATAGAGTCGCCATCCTGTGTTGAAAGATATGTATAACCAAAAGCATCAGAACCACTTTTAAATCCTGTAAAAGGGGTGTAATTTGAGCCAATAGGTTCTTCTTTCAGTTTTTGACCATTAATATTCAGATAATCATCTGAAAAATTGTCTGCTTTTATACTCAAATCTCCTGCATTAATAGCAATGCTGAAAAAGAGTATAAGCATAATAGATAAAAGTAATGTTCTTTTCATCAATTCCTCCTTTTAATTTATTGTAATTATTATATAATATTTTATAAAAAAGTCAAATGATTTTTAACCTGTGATTTATGGTTACATAAAAGATGAAAGTAATTTATTCTTATTGTTGATATTGAATATAACAAAAAACCCGCCAATAATATGGCGGAGTTTTTTATTATGTGAAAACTAAATTATTTAATAAGAATCATCTTTCCTGGAACTTTGTTATTATCAACTTCCAACATATAAAAATATATTCCCGAAGGAACTTCTATTCCATCATTATTACATGTATTCCATTTTGTTGTATATTTTCCCGGTATTTTATTTTCATTTATAATAGATTTTATCATTTGTCCACTGCTATTATAAATATTCAATGTAACATTGGAGTATGATGGAATATTATAAGAAAAATATATCTCATTCTTAAATGAATTTATTGTTGAACAATAGATTGATAATTCATTGCTGTTTTTAATTGACTTCTTATTGAAATTTATTCCTGATGCAGTTGCAAGTGTGATTTCTCCCATATCATCAAGGTCTCCCCAGCCATTATGGGCTGTTGTGGGCCACCATCCAAATATGGTATAATCACTTCCATCTCCAGTAAAGAACCACATTCTAAATACATCACCCATATTTGCCTGTAAACCCTCTATTAAAGAAGTATTAATGGGAATTGCGATTTCATACTGCATATGCCCTGAAGCAAGAGAACTCATTTCTTGTATAGCGGTTGTTATAAAAGTATTACAACTTGAATCACTCATTTCAGGACAGAAAGATAATATATCCCCTGCAATATAATGATCCACATCCAATTCGCCTTCACTTGAATCAGGATATGCAGGATACAATGTATCGCCATTATCATCATAACATTGCCAAAAAGCATCCTCATCATCATTTAGGACATCATAAATAGCATCAATGCCAAGATAAAGGAATGAATCATCGTTCATTATATACAGATATACCTGTCCCGGTGGTAATAAAGCACCTCCCTTACCCAATACATCTGTTACATCCCTTTTAACAGCATCAGTCCATTCTATGGCAGCAATCAAACCATCAATTGTAGGAACAGTATTTGCATATGAGGAACTTATATTCCTTGTTAAATCAAATGTTGTTACATCAATACCCAATGTATCATTTGTATAATTTGAATCAGTTGAAAGCGTTGTCCACATTTTAATATTATACTGTGAATTTAATGGACCTGTATTCCATGTGCACATGAATACCTGAATACTTGAATCTGGCAGTAGAGAAGGAATAAAAACATTAGATCCTAGGATAATACTACCGGATGAATCAATCAAACAGATAATATTAAAGCTATCTTCCTGTAAGCCATGATTTGTAGCAGTTGCATATAGAGGAATAGCTGTATTTGGATTAACATAATCATAAGGAAAACTGTCAATTGATACTAATTCAATATCATCCTGATATAATGTAATATGTCCATTAGCAGAATCAGGAGCATAATCGAAATAACCTGTTGTTTCATCAATATTTGCTTCTACAATATCCATATCATAAGGGTTTCCTATATCATTTAATGCAACCCCAATAATTATAGAATCACTATTTGGTAGTATATATGAATACATTGGATATCCAGAATCTGCCCAATCAGTTCCATTCCAATAGAGTATATTTGTGCTTGCAAGCGGAGCTAATAAATACTCAGCTCCAATATCATTTGTATGATATCCAAATGAGCCATCATAACCGGTTGAGGGATTTCTGTCAGCATCAATGAAAATAGCGGGACTAATAAAATCACTTGCAGGATTTCCCCATTGAGTATAAAATTTTGTTTTGAAATACAATGTATCATTATCAATCTGCGCCCAGCAATCACCTATATTATATGGACTGTCTCCTGCCTCATTAGGGTCAGTAAGCATAAAATCCCATATATTAGTTAATAGTTTTGTTATTTTACTTTGTTGTATAATGCCTGATGGTTTTTTAACAAAGTATTCACCATAACTCTTTGTTGTTCTTGGCTGTATTTCAGTTATTGTTTCTTGAATTGAAATACTTGGATTTTTATCCATTTTCCAGTTTGATTTAGTATTGGCATTTATAGCAATACTAAATCAAAGCAAAAGCATGATTGAAAAAAGTAATGTTTTCTTCATCAATTCCTCCTTTTTGTTTATTACAATTATTATATAATATTTGATAAAAAAGTCAAGTATTAAGAAAAACCCTTTCACGATTTACCATTGACAAAATCATATTATTAATGTTATAATACAAATAATTCAGGTGCTCTTTTGATGAGGTAAAAGGGAAAACGGTGAGAATCCGCTACTGTCCCGCAACTGTAAGCAGATACAAATGCTAAAAGCCACCCAAAAGGGGAAGGCGGCATAAGGTTAAGCTGTAAGTCAGGAAACCTGCCTGAAATGATAGACCTACGAGGATAGGGTTTATCCTTAACAAAGGATAGATTGAATGAAAAGAATTGTTTTAATACTTATATCATTATTACCTATTTATATATTTTCAACATTATTATACTTTATTGATGAACAATCCAATAGTGTGAATTATGTTATTGTATCACAAAATAATAATAGCATACAATTATTGACTCCAATTGAAATGGATGAATATGATACTATTAGTGTTTCATCAATGGGGTTTAGGGATACAGTGATTATTATTCCTAAAAATGATATTACAGTAATTTTAAAGAAAGAAAATATTATTAGTGATACAGTATATATTGAAAGAGAAAAACCATATAGTATTAAAGATATTAAAACACTTTCTCCGCAAAGGGTGAATAATTTAAAAACATTATCTCCATTTGTGCAGATAAAGACATTTGGCAGATCAATGTCCTTATCAATAAGGAATTCAACAGCCGAACAAGTAATAATGTCAATTAATAATATTCCTTTAATAAATGCATCAACTGGTTTATCGGATATTGATCTATTACCAATACTGCCATTTGAAGAGATTTCAATTACAAAAGATAGCATTGTATCATTAAAGGGAGTATCTGTTTTCACCGGTAATATTGGTTTAATGAATTCAAATAGAAATGGCATAAAGGCATTATTATCATATTCTGATAAGCAGGATATTTATGGAGGTATATATATAAATAATAGTGGAGCATTTTTTGATTATGAAATAGAGAAATCAAATGATTTGAATTTATGTTCGGGGGTAGTGTTAGAGAATTCATGCAGTGATTTTAATGTATATAGTATGGGTTATAGAAATCACATTTATGGCACATCCATTATTTACTCGCAAAGCAAATCAGGAGATCCCGGTATTGAAGGTAGTTATTTTTCAAATGCATATATTGAGAGGGAATTAATACATTATCAATCAACATTTAAGCCCAATATATATGAAATCAATATTTTTCTGACTGATAATTATTTTCATTATTATAATAATGAATTATCGGGAATTATTAATGATGAATCCAAAACAATTAATGCGGGAATAAATATTAATAGGGAATTATTAAAAGGGAATATAGATGTTTCCTATTTGTATGATAAAGTGCAGAGCAGTAAAACAGGAATTAATTTTAGAAATAATGCTGCAATAAATTATTCTATTAAGATGGGTATTTTTGATTATCATGTGAATATTGCATATCCAAAGGGATTTGGATTTCTGTTTTCAGGTGAAATTATTAAAGATAAATATTATGCAAGATATGGATTGCGTATTTCCGGAAGGCAACCCACATTTAATGAATTATATTGGCAGGGAGATTTATTTGCATGTGGTAATAGTAAATTAACTGATGAAAGATCCATTTCAATATTTTACAATTTGCATAAGGGAATAGGAAAATGGGGATTTGCATTAAATTCTGGATTGGATATGCATTATGATTTGATTGTTTGGGAAGAACAAAACAGTATATATATGCCAATTAATAAGAAACGGGTATTTAATCCATATATTCTTATGCATTGCTCTTATACAATTGATTTTATTAAATTAATGGGCTATGTTAATTTTGCACCATCAATAAATGATAAGATTGATGATTATTCATTATTTATTAATGATTTGTTAAATGGCAATACTAACTATATTACGGATTATTACTCTATAATGCCATATAGACCAGTAATTAACAGTGCATTGAAAGTGGAAACATCATATAAGGATATTAGTTTCTATACCTCTATTCTATATCAGTCAAAAAGGTTTATTAATAATTATAATACAAAATTTTTAAAAGCATATTATTTTGTTAATGAAACAGGAATTATTTATAAAAAGGGAAAAATTGAAATAGAATTAAAATGTATGAATCTCTTAA